>JBJTAX010000042.1:0-3985 GCA_046091055.1 Verrucomicrobiota bacterium
GCGCCGCTTCCGGCAAGGAGCTCCGCGCCGGCGACCTCGTGACGTGCGTCGTCTTCAAGCCGCTCGGCGGCGCGATCGAACGTTGCGACGTGCTCAAGGAGCACGCCGCGACGTTCCGACCCGAGGGCATCCTCCTCGGACGATGGAGCCGCGAGGTCAAGGAACGCGGCGAAGAAGAACAGGCCCATCGCGCCCAGCTGCTGGCCTCGCGCGAGGAATTCTTCCTCTCGCTTTACGAGGACGACGCCGATCCCTCCGGCGACAAGGCCGTGCTCAAGCACGTCCTCGCGATGCTCCTCGAGCGCAAGCGCATCATCAAGCCGGCGGGCCAGGCCGACAAAGGCTTCCAGCCTTACGTCCACGCCGCCACCAAGCAGGATTACCTGGTGCCGGTGATCGACCTGCAGCCCGCCCACCTGCTCAAGGTCGGCGCTTCGCTCGACCTGCTCGTCGGCTGACTTTTCATGATCTTCTCCCGCCTCGCCGCCGCCCTCGGCGCCCTCCTCCTCGCCGGTTGCGCGTCGAACGACATCCCGGAGGAGATCGCTTCGATCTTCATCGAGGCCCCTGCTTCGATCGGCGGGTCGATGAAGCAGGAAGTCCGCCTGCCGGTCAGCCAGCTCGCCATCTCGGTGCTGCCGAGAGCCCTCGTGCCGGCGGAAGAGATCCTCGGCACCCAGGCGATCACCAGCGGCGACCCCGACCTCCGCCAGGAATTCCTCCTCGTCCAGCTCGACCGCAAAGCCGCCATCGACGTGATGAACTACAGCAAGGAGGCCGTCGGGCGGCATTTCGTCCTCGTCATCAACGACGCGGCGGTGGGCATCATGCCCATCGAACAGCAGGTCACGGACGGCAACCTGATGTTCCACGTCGAGAAGAAGGGGCTCTCGAACACGGCGGCGGTGATGGACATCAGCCGGCGCCTGAACGTCTCGGCCCTGAAGCTGCGCAAGCTCAAGGAAGCGGAAAGAAAGTGAGCCCGCGCCTCCGCGCCCTCTCCCTGCTCCTGCTGGCGGTCCGCTCGGCGTGCCTCGCCATGGCCACCGAGGTGACCTGGCCGACCTCCCTCGACCTGCGCGCCGTCCGCGCCCCTGAGGACTACCTGCAGCCGACCGTCTCCGGCCGGCTCGAGTCGGCGCTCTTCGGGATGGTGCGAGAAGACGGACATCGCTTTCATGAAGGCGTCGACATCCGCCCGGCCGCGCGCGACGCGGCCGGCGAAGCGCTGGACGAGGTCCGCGCCGCGATGGACGGGACGGTGGCCTACGCCAACGTCGCGGTCAACGGACCCTATGGCCGCTACGTGGTGCTGACCCACCCCGGCGCCGAACTCCCGGTCTACACGCTCTATGCGCATCTCGCGGCGCTCGCCCCCGGCGTCAAGGTCGGCGCCTTCGTCAGCCGCGGGACGCGCCTCGGCCGTCTGGGACGCTCGTCCGCCGGGGCGACGCCCATCACGCCCGACCGGGCGCACCTGCACTTCGAAACGGGGCTGATCCTCTCCACCGGCTTCAATCAGTGGTATGCGGCCCAGCCGGAGAACCGCCGCAGCCCAAACCTGCACGGGCTTTTCAACGGACAGAACCTGATCGGCATGGACCCGATGCCCTTGCTCGCCCAGAGCCGCGCCGACCTGCTCGCGCTGCACCGCAGGCAGCCGGTGGCGGTGACCGTGACGCTCCGCGCCGCCAAGACCCCCGACTTCGTGCGCCGCCACCCGATGCTCGCGCACGGCGACACGCTCCGGGCCGCCGGGTGGCATGTGGAGTTCTCCTGGCAAGGCATGCCACTGCGCTGGACGGCCCTCGAAGCCGGCCACCCCCGGCTGCCGCCGGGCAGATGGCAGCTCCTCGGCGTCGACCTGGCGCGCCGCGATCAGCTCATCCGCCGCCAGATGCTCGCCGCCGACGGCCGCTCAGCGGGCGACCTGCTGAAGCAGAACGTCGAGATCCTGCTGACGACGGCGCGTTAGTTGAGGCCCGGATTATCCGGCGATTCCGCCTCGAGCCGCAGGTCGGGACGATGGAGTTCGAGCAGTTTCTTCCAGAGCTCGACGCCCTCCAGCGCGGCGCAGACGGGACCGAAGGGGCAGACGGCCCAGGCGTTCATGCGCAGTTCGTTCTCAAGCTGACCCGGCGACCAGCCCGCGTACCCGACGTAGCCGCGCAGGGCGAACGCCGCATCGCCCGCCAACGCCGCGGCTTCCGTCTGATCGAGACCGAAGCGGACCTCGGCCTCGCCGGCGGGCGGAAATCGCCAGCCGCCGAAGGCGAGCCGGTCGGACGCCACGGGTCCGCCTTCGAACAACGGCACCTCGGCCAGCGGACGCGCGGCGCCAGCCGCCAGCAGCTGTCCGAGCACGCGGCCGAGCGGGCGATTGACGATAACGCCGAGCGCGCCTTCGGCCGCCGCGTGGCTGTGCAGCAGCACGACGGTCTCCCGGAAATGATCGTCGCGCAGCTGCGGATGCGAGACCAGCAGCATGCCCGCCAGGCTTTGCGGGGGGCGCGCCATCAGCGGTCGAGCCGCGTGACCTTCACGCCGGCCTGGCCGAACATCTCCGCGACGAGCGGGTCGTTCTTGTAGTCGTGACGGTAGCGCACCTCGGTGATGCCGGCCGCGGCCAGGATCTTGGCGCAGTTCACGCAGGGGAAATGGGTGACGTAGCAGATCGTGCCCTGCAGCGAGACGCCCCGTTTGGCGGCGTCGGCCACGGCGTTCTGCTCGGCATGGACGGTCGCGAGCTCGTGGCCGTCGCGGACGGGCGAGTCGTGCGGCGCGCCCGGCAGGAAGCCGTTGTAGCCGGCGGCGACGAGGCGGTTAGGATGCTTGCCGGTCGAGACGATGATGCACCCGACGTGCAGGCGTTCGCAGCTGGAGCGGGAACTGACGAGCACGGCGGTGGCCATGAAGTATTCGTCCCACGTCGGACGGGAGACCCCGTTCACGAGGGCCTCGAGCTGTTCGGCGAGGGACGGGGGCTGGCTCATCGCATCCACAGGGTGCCAGCCGGCCCCCACCCGAGGCACGTGGCAGTTACGCACAACGCCGTGGCCAGCAGCATCAGCACGGCGGCGCGGCCGAGAAACGGCAGGAAATCGGCCGGCTGAGAGGCCTTACGGAAGGCGAGGTGCTGCCAGAGGGCCAAGGGCAGCAAGGCCAGCGGCGCCCAGCCGAAGACTAACCCAAGGCAGGCCAGGCCGCAGACCGCGTTGAACCCATGGAGGTTCCGGGCGAAACCACGGCCGAAACGCACGACCGTGGTAAGTTTGCCGGCGGCGAGGTCGGTCTCGTAATCGCGCGCGTTGTTCGCGACGAGGATGTTGTCGGCCAGCAGACCAAGCCCGAGTCCGGCGAGGAGCGCGGGCGCCCACGGTATTAGCGGCGTATGGCAGGCGCAATCACCAGGAGTCGGCAGGCAGACCGCCCACGCAGTCAAGACCGTCGCCTGGACGCCGAAGCAGCCGATAACGAAGACGTCTCCCAGACCCCGGTAGGCCAGCGGGAACGGGCCGAGCGTATAAGCGAGCGCGCAGGCGATGGCGAGAAAACCGGCGAGCAACAGCCAAGGCGAGAGCGACGCGACGGGCGCACCGAGCATAAGCGACAGCAGGCAGGCTATCCAGATGCCCCGTCGCATGGCGTCAGGCGAGATGTCGCCGGCCGAGACGGCCCGCCGGGGCCCGACGCGCGCGGCGGTGTCGGCGCCTCGCGCCGAGTCGCCGAGGTCGTTGGCGAAGTTGCAGGCGACCTGCACGCAGAGGGCGAAGCCGAGGCAACTGAGCAGGATGAAGAGAAAGGCTCGCTCGGCCCAGAGTCCGGCGGCGCCCGCATGGGCGACGACGACCGCCCCGCCAAGGACCACGGGCGCCACGGCCGCCACCAAGGTCTTGGGGCGGCAGGCTTCCAGCCAGGCACGGATCTTCGTCATGTGGACTCGAAGGTGTCAGGCCCGGACCAGACGGAAACAAAAAAGCCCCGC
>JBJTAX010000043.1:0-3561 GCA_046091055.1 Verrucomicrobiota bacterium
GGTCGTCGGCCGGCCTCGCCCCGCATGGCGAGCACCAAGGCGCCCTCGGCGGCGGCGTGCAGGTGCGCGCCTATGAACCGACGGCGATAATGAACCCGCGCGGCGTCGACCTGACGCTGCAGGTCGCGGCGGAGCAGGGCATTCCCTGCCAGCTGGCCGTCCGCCGGACGGGCGGCACCGACGCGCGTTGCTTCCAGGCCCATGAGCTCGGCCTCCCTGTCATCGTGCTCGGCGTGCCGGCCCGCTACATCCACACCCACAACGCGGTCCTCGACGTCGCCGACCTCCAGGCCTGCGTGGACCTCGCCGTGGCGCTCGTCCGCCGCCTCGACGCGCCGACCGTCCGGTCGCTGACGCAGTATCTCTGAGCGGGACGCCGCGGTTTCTCGCCCGGAATCCGCACAATCCGCTTGAGGGGGGAGGGGGCTCCGCTGACAGTAGGTCCATGTGCGCGGACAAGAAACCCGCCTCGGCTTCCGGCAAGGAAGGCTTTGAGGCCGAACTCAAGCAGCTCGAGCAGCTCGTCGAGTCCCTCGAGTCCGGCGACGTCTCGCTCGACGCGCTCGTAGCGAAGTATGAGGAAGGCATGCGCCTGCTGAAGTCCTGCCAGAAGTCGCTCGAAGCCGCCGAACTGCGCATCGAGCAGCTCGGCAAGCGCGGCGAAGACGCGCAGGGCTGATGTCGCTTCTCGCGTCCATCCGCGGGCCGGCCGACGTCAAGGCCCTCGCGCCCGAACAGCTCCCGCTCCTTGCGCAGGAGATCCGCGAACGCCTCGTGGCCGTCACGGCGCGGAACGGCGGCCACATCGGCCCGAACCTCGGCGTGGTCGAGCTTTCGATCGCCCTGCACCGCGTCTTCGGCACGCCGCGCGACAAGTTCGTCTTCGACGTGGCCCACCAGGGGTACGTCCACAAGCTCCTCACCGGCCGCAACGGCGCCGACTTCGACGGGATCCGCACCACGGGCGGGCTGAGCGGCTTCCTGAATCGCGAAGAGAGCCTGCACGACGTCTTCGGCGCGGGCCACGCCGGCACGGCGCTCTCGGCCTCCGTCGGCCTCGCCAACGCCCGCGACCGCCTCGGCGAAGATTCGCACGTGGTCGCCCTCATCGGCGACGCGGCCCTCACCTGCGGGGTGACGATGGAGGCGCTCAACAACGCCGCGAAGTCGACCAAGCGGCTGGTCATCGTACTCAACGACAACGAGTGGTCCATCGACCGCAACGTCGGCGCGGTCGCCGACATCCTGAGCCGCCTGATCGTCACGCGTCCGTACAACAATTCCCAGCAGGGCCTGAAGCGCTTCCTCGGCAAGAGCCGCCTCGGCACCAGGGTCCTGGACTTCGGGCGCAGCTTCAAGCGCCACGTGAAGAACTGGTACACGCACAGCTCCTCGCTCTTCGAGCAGTACGGCGTGCGTTACGTCGGCCCGATCGACGGCCATGACCTCGGCGCGCTCGAGCGCTACCTGAATTTCTGCAAGGACTCCCAAGGCCCGATCCTCCTGCACGTCCGCACCGAGAAAGGCCGTGGCCTGGGCGCCGCGCTCAGGAACCCCGAGAAATTCCACGGCATGGGCGCCTTCGATCCCGAGACGGGTGATTCGCTCGCTTCCGGCGCCGCCGGCGCTCCCAAGGCCTGGCAGGACGTCTTCGGCGCCCTGCTGCTCCGTGAGGCCAAGGCCGACGCCCGCGTGGTCGGCATCACCGCCGCGATGCCCTCGGGCACGGGCCTCAGCCAGCTGAAGAAGGAACTGCCGGCGCAGTATCACGACGTCGGCATCGCCGAGGAGCACGCCGCGCTCTTCGCCGCGGGCATCGCCGCCCGCGACCTCCGTCCGGTCTGCGCGATCTACTCCACGTTCCTGCAGCGCGCCTACGACATGGTCATCCATGACGTCTGCCTGCAGCGCCTGCCGGTCACCTTCTGCATGGACCGCGCGGGCGTCTCGCCGAGCGACGGCCCCACGCACCACGGTCTCTTCGACATCGCCTACCTGCGCTGCGTCCCGAACGTCACGCTGATGCAGCCGAAGGACGAGGACGAGTTCGCCGACATGCTGCACACCGCGCTGAAGTCCGGCGCGCCGATGTTCCTCCGCTACCCGCGCGGCGCCGCCGCCGGGAAGCCGATCAAGGCGCAGCCGGCCCTCATCCCGCTCGGCCGGGCCGAAATCCTGCGCGCCGGCGCCGCCGTCCAGTTCTGGGCCCTCGGCACGATGGTGCCCGAGGCGGAGGCGCTCGCCGAACGGCTCGCCGCCGCGACGGGCCTCGCCGTCGGCGTGGTGAACGCCCGCTTCGCCAAGCCGATCGACGCGGCCTTGCTGGTCGCGCAGGCCAAGGCCGCGCAGCTCATCGTCACGTTCGAGGACGGGGCCATCACCGGAGGCTTCGGCACGGGCGCGCTCGAGACCCTCGCCGAACATGGCGTCCGTACGCCGGTGCTTCGCCTCGGCTGGCCCGATCGTTTCGTCGGCCACGCGACCGACGTGAAGACCCTGCGCGCCGCCCACGGCCTCGCCCCCGACCAGATGCTCGCCGCGATCAGGGAGAAGCTGGGCTGAGTCAGGGTCAGGGCTAGGGCTAGGGCCGGGTAATATGGGTAGGGGCAGCACTACGTGCTGCCCTAGTGGAATTCATTTCCAGGTGGCGGGATGATGCCCGCTCAAGGGGAAACCGGAGACCGGATGATCGGCTGGGGACCTTGAAACACTTTCGGGTCCCGGGTCTCGGCCATCGGGCATCGGGTTCGGGTATTTAGGTGCAGGTACAGGTTCAGGAACTCTGTCCTCCGTCATCGATGCAGCACTCTATTCAGCCCTCCACGCAGTCCTCCATTCGGTCCTCTGCTCTGTCTCTCCCTATCCGCCAACCGCCAACCGCTATCCGCCATCACCTATTACCATCACTTCTTCCCCTCTTCGAGCTTCACTCTCATCTCCTCCGCCCGGGTCGTCGCTTCTTCGGCGTGCTTCACGGCTTCGGTGAGTTTGGTGAGGATAAGTTTCTCGCGTTCCTGCAGCGCGCGCAGGCGTTCGTCGCGGGCCTTCACGGCGTCCTCCCAGCCGCGGAGGGCCTGCTGCCAGTCCTTGGTGCGGGCGACGAATTCCGCGGCCTGCTTGCGGGTCTCCGCTTCGGCGTCGGCTCGCAGCGCGCGCGTGCGGTCGAGCTGCGTGCGCAGTTCGGCGAGGTCCTGTCTGAGCCCTTCGCTTTCGGCGCGGGCCTGGGCGAGGTCGGCGGCCAGCTTGGCGCGCGTGGCGCCTTCGGCGGCGTAGTCCGCGCGCAGGCCGAGGTCGCGCCGCCATTGCCAGCCCGCGACGGCGACGAGCAGGCCGATCAAGGCGAACTGGACGGCGCGCAGGCTCATCGGCTTTCGACGGGTTCCGCGGCGAAGCGCACTTCGGTGATGCCGGCTTCGCCCACGGCCTCGAGGGCGCGGGTCATCGCGGCGAAGGGCGTGCGGGCGTCGCCCTGCACGAGGGCCGGACGGCCCGGCGCGGCGGCGGCGCGGCGACGGAGTTCGGCGACGAGCTCGTTGCGGCCGAGCGCGCGGCCTTCGAGCG
>JBJTAX010000044.1:0-25109 GCA_046091055.1 Verrucomicrobiota bacterium
GGCCAGCTCGGCGACCTCATCCTCAAGACCTACAAGCACTGCGGCCGCGAGGCTTCGATCCCCGTCCTCGACGCGCTCAAGGAGACCGGCTTCCGCATCGCGACCAAGGCCGGCATCTCCATCGGCGTGAACGACATGATCAACCCGAAGGAGAAGGACGGCCTCGTCCGCGTAGCCACCCCCAAGGTCCGCGAAGTCCAGCGCCAGAACGCATCCGGCACGAGCACCACCGACGAACGCCGCAACAAGGTCGTCGACACCTGGTCCGGCGCCACCGACGCCATCGCGCAGTCGGTGTACACGACGCTTTCGCAGTCCGCGAAGGTGGCCGGCGCGAAGAAAGGCGACCCCCGCCATGCCCATCGCATGCTCATCAACCCGGTGTACGTCCTCATGGACTCCGGCGCGCGCGGCAACAAGGCGCAGGTGAAGCAGCTCTGCGGCGCCCGCGGCCTGATGGCGAAGCCCTCCGGCGAGATCATCGAACGCCCGATCCTTTCGTCCTTCCGCGAAGGCCTCTCGGTCCTCGAGTACTTCATCTCGACGCACGGCGCCCGCAAGGGCCTGTCCGACACCGCGCTGAAGACCGCCGACGCCGGTTACATGACCCGCAAGCTCTGCGACGTGGCCATGGACGTCATCGTCACGGATTCCCGCGACGTCGCCCCCGGCTCCGAAGTCATCACGCTCGGCGAAGCCGCCCTCGGGCGTCACCTGGCCGCCGACGTCCCGAATCCGTCCGGCGCCGCCAAGGCCTTGGCCAAGTCCGAGGCTCCGCTCACCGAAGAGCTCATCGCCAAGCTGCGCGACGCCGGCGTCGACCGCGTCCACGTCCACATCCCGAACGGCGTGTGGAAGACCCCGATCTACGACGGCGACGAACTGCTGGTGTCGCTCTCCGAGCGCATCGTCGGCCGCTGCCCGTCCGAGGACGTCGCCAATCCGCTCAATCCCGCCGAGATCATCGTGAAGGCCGGCGAACTCATCGACGAAGCCTCCGCGAAGCGCATCGAGACCGTCGGCCTCGACCGCGTCAAGGTGCTCTCGCCGCTCACGCACATGAACGTGAACGCGATCCCGCCCACCTCCTACGGCCTCGATCCGTCGACCGGCCGGATGGTCGAGCGCGGCACCGCCGTCGGCATCATCGCCGCCCAGTCCATCGGCGAGCCGGGCACCCAGCTGACCATGCGCACGTTCCACATCGGCGGCGTCGCGCAGCTGAAGACCCCCGAGATCAAGTCCAAGGGCAAGGGCCTCGTCCAGTACGTGGACCTCACCACGGTCGCCGTCGGCGACAAGTTCATCGCCGTCAACGGCAACGGGTCGATCCGCCTCCTCAACGAGGCCGGTTCGCCGACCGAGGAATACCGCATCGTCGCCGGCTCCGTCGTCGGCGTCGAGGACGGCAAGCCCGTCGACAAGGGCGCGCTCATCGCCGCGTGGGATCCGAATTCCACCCCGATCATCGCCAACGGCGACGGCAAGATCCGCCTGGTCGACATGATCTCCGGAGTGACCTTCACCGAGGAACGCGATCCGTCCAACAACACGTTCTACAAGTCCGTCATCGAGCACTCCGACGAGCAGAACCCGCAGATCCAGATCATCGCCGCCAACGGCAAGGAGGTCGGCTCCTTCTCGATCCCCGCCGGCGCCCGCGTCGAGGTGGACGAAGGCGACAAGGTCAGCCGCGGTTCCATCGTCGCCAAGATCCCCCGCCAGGCCGCCAAGACCCAGGACATCACCGCCGGCCTTCCGCGCATCTCCGAGCTCTTCGAGGCCCGTCCGCCCAAGGACGCCGCCGAGATCGCCAAGATCGACGGCACGGTCCGCTTCGAGCCTTCCGTCCGCGGCAAGAAGCGCCTCGTGATCGCCGACTCCATCGGCCGCGAAGAGGAGCATCTCATCCCGCACGGGAAGCACATCATCGTCGCCGCCGGCGACAAGGTGAAGCAAGGCCAGGTGCTGACCGACGGCGCCGTCGATCCCCATGACATCCTCGACATCCTCGGTCAGTCCAAGGTGCAGGATTACCTCATCACCGAGATCCAGAAGGTGTACCGGACCCAGGGCGTCGTCATCAACGACAAGCACATCGAGATCATCGTCTCGCGCATGCTCCGCAAGGTCCGTATCACCGAGCCGGGAGACTCCGACTACCTCTGGGGTGAGCAGGTGGACCGCACGCTCCTCGCCGAGAACAACCGCTCCATCAACGAACGCGGCGGCCAGATCGCCGAGTCCGAGCCGATCCTCCTGGGCATCACCAAGGCCTCCCTCGAGACCGAGTCGTTCATCTCGGCCGCCTCCTTCCAGGAGACGACCCGAGTCCTGACCGACGCCGCCACGATGGCCAAGCGCGACAACCTGACCGGCTTCAAGGAGAACGTGATCATGGGTCACCTTGTCCCAGCCGGAACGGGATTACCTGCCTATCGCCGGATTCGCGTCTTCCAGACCCAGGTGGAAGCCTGAGGTAGGTCCCGCAGCCCCCTCCAGACCCCGCCCGATTGGGTGGGGTCTTTGTTTTTGAGCCTTACCGGTCTCTTTGGGGGTTGCTGACCTGCCCCAAAAGCTTATCAAGTCCTGACCCCTAGTCATCCCTATGTCTCGCTTCCTCCTCGCTGCTTCGGCCCTCGTGCTTTCCTCCGCCGCCCAAGGCGCCAACTGGATTCCGACCTCGCCGTTGATTCAGATCGGCAACGACTGCGATATCGTCTTCAACGCCTCCACCCAACTGGAGGTCACCGACAACCTATACTCGGGGTCCGTCAAGAAGTCCGCCACCAGCTGGCTCCTGACCCCGGGTCTCGCCCTCGAGTACGGGCAGGACTCGGCCCTCACGGTTCAATTCAAGGCCAGCCGGATGTTCGTCAATTTCGCCGGCGCGGAGTTCAACGGCCTCGAAGACGATCGTGACGCCCTCAGCCTGGCCGTCACTTTCGCCGACGGCGGCCCGCTCAAGCTTTCGCTCAATTCCTCCTATCGCGTCACCGCCCGTAACGACGACCTCCAGATGCAAGGCGTCGGACCGGGCGTGATCGGCGCGACGCTCGTCCGTCAGGCCAACTATTCGCATAACATAAGGGCCGATTACAAGCTCACGGAGCGTCTCAGCATCGGATTGGGCTATGGTAACACCTTCAACCAATACCTCGATCCCGTCACTTTGGTTTCCGGCGGCCTTTCGACCTACAACACCAATCCGCTGACCGAGCTCAACACGCAGTCGATGCCCCTCAGCTTCGATTATCAGGCCTTCGAGAAGCTCCGCTTCGGCCTCGTCTTGCAGCATGACGTCACCGATTTTTCCGCCGCGCCTTATCTGAGCTCCGGCACCGGCGCGGTCAACCCGCGCCCCGCCTTGCAGAACCAGCGCCTCGAGAAGGATTTCTACGGCCTCACCGCCAACGGCCAGCTGACCGAATCGGGCAAGCTGACCGGCGTCATCCGCGTCGGTTTCAACCGCTTCAATTACGACAATAATCCGTCGCAGACCAATCCCTCCTACTCGATCGCCTTGACCCACGCCCTCGCCGAACGACTCAGCCATTCCCTGACCCTCGGCCGGGACATCTCCGCGTCGACCACCAACGGCCGCATAGACACCCGGAGCTATAATTACGGTCTCACCTACGCCGCCGCGGAGGACCTGGATTTGAAGCTCTCGGTCGCCAAGAGCGACGTCGAGGTCGAGGCCAACAGCCTGACCACCACCATCGATACCTGGACCTACGTACTCAGCGCGAATTACAACTATTCGGCCCATTGGAGTTTCCAGGCCTCCTACAACTTCACCGACGCCAAGGCCTCCAACGCGTCGTCGACGTTCGACGCCAACACTTTCACGGTATCGGCCGCCTTCCGGTACTGATCTCGGGTCTTCCTCCGGATGTCGCCTTTCCGACGAATGGTGACGCTTCTCGCCGGCCGCCGACTTCTTTGCCGCCGTCCGGTCCGGTTGGCTTTTACTCGGGTCACCCCCGTTCACGTCCCCGGACCGTTTGACCGATTCCCCGCCGAACCCCAACATCCTTCCATGCTTGACGCCTTCGTCCGATTCCTCGGCGCCACATGCGCCGCCGTGATGCTGACGGCCTGCGCCGTCTCCGGCGGGGCCAGCCCGGAAGCCGGCGCCACCGGAACCGACAAGGTGCCGACGGTCGGCCAGGCCTCGCCCGATTCCGCCCCTGCGGCGGCTGCTCCGCCCTCCGATGGGCGCGTGGTCACTGCCGCCCCGGCCACGCCCCCGGCCGAGACGGCCGACGGACAGAACAGTTACCGGCTGCGGGCGCGTGATTTCATCCGGGTCTTCGTGATCAACGAACCGGACACCCAGATCGAGCGGCGCATCAATCCGGACGGCACCATCGACATCCCTTTCCTGAAGAAGCTCGTCCCTGTGGCGGGACTGACCTTGACGCAGGCCCAGGTCGAGCTGGCCGGCCAGTTCAGGCTTTATTTCAAGAAGCCGCAGGTCGCGATCTCCATCGTCAGTTACGCCGAGCGTCGCGTGTATGTCTCCGGATACGTCGGCCGGCCTGGTCCGATCGCGATTCCGCCGGAGGAGACGATCACCCTCGGCCGGGCGCTCGCGATGGCCGGCGGCATCCTTCCGCGCGGTAATCGTTCCGAGGTCACCATCAAGCGGGCCCGCCAAGGGTCTCCTCTGGTGATCACCAAGGACGTGCGCCGGATCGACGACGGCGACGAGCCGGATTTCGTGCTTGAGGACGAGGACCAGATCTACGTCCGCGACAGCCGCATCTGACCTTACCATGCCTACCCCCGATCCCGCTTCCGACCCGCGTCAACCGGGGCCTGCCCGACGTGGCTCCAGGTCTTACGGTCCTTATGGCGCCTATGGTCCTCCCGGGCCCGGAGGCCAGGGCTATGGTTATGGCGGTTACGGCGGTTACGGTGGTTACGGCGGTTACGGACCTGAAGGCCGTCACCCCGGCGGCTCCGGCAAGCCGGGAGGTTCGAGCAACCCGTTCGCGGCTTACCTCGTCATGTTGCGTGAGCGTTATTGGTGGGTCATCCTGTCGGTGCTCGTCTTCCTGACCTTGTCCTTGCTGGATACTTTCAACACGAGGGCGGAATACCGGGCGACAGGTCGCCTGCGGGTCTTCCGGCTCACCCCGAACATCAACGGAGGCAACTCCTCCGCCGAAGACAACTTCAAGATCGTCTCCAACGACGACTTCTTCACCTCCGTCGAGGCGATGCGCAGCGCCAACATCATCGAGGGCGTCGCCAAACGGCTGACGACCGCCGAGCGCAAGCTGGTCCTCGAGCCCTACCAGGCCGGCAACATCTTCTCCGGTCCGTTGACCGAGCAGGAGGTCTTCGCGAAGCAGCGCGGCATCACGCCTCAGCGCCAGACACTGATCGTCAACAGCGAATTCACCCATCCCAACCGCGACCTGGCCCGCCAGGTCGCCCGCCTGTTCTGCGAATCGATCCAGAAGTACAGCGAGGACGAGCGCCTCATCGTCACCAACCCGCTCGTCGAGAAGGCCCGCATCGAGATCGAGACGCTGGACGAAAAGGTCCGCGGGCTCTACGAGCAGAAGAACCAGCTCATCAAGACGCAGAAGCTCCTTTCCATCGCGAAGGACACCAATACCCTGACCACCGAGCGTTCCGTCCTCGTCAAGGACCGCGAAGAGACCCGCAAGCAGATCGATGAGAACGAGATCCTCGTCTCCGTCATCGCCGCGTACGAGAAGGAAGTTCGCCCGATCGGGGATATCCCGCAGATCCGGGCCGACGCCGACGTGGCGGCCGCCCAGACCGGCATCGCCGCCTCGAAGATCCGCATCGGGCAGATGATGGAGACCTACACCGAGCAGCACCCCAAGCTCGTGGCCGAACGCGAGGCCCTCAACCAGCTGGAGCGTCAGTCAAAGGACGCCGTCGCGCAGGCCGTGAAATCCCGCCGGGCCGCGCTCGAGAACGCCAAGGCCAGGCATGAGGCGATCCTCCGCAACCTCGCCGCCAAGGAAGAGGAGATCTCCAAGCTCCAGGCCGCCAACGTCGAGCTGGAGCGCGTGGACAAGGAGGTCCGCGCCGGCGAAGAGTTCCTTTCCCGCCAGAAGCTCAACTACGAGGAGGCCAAGCTGCGTTCCTCGACCTCCGGCACGAGCACCTCGATCCGCATCCTGGACCTGCCTTCGGTTTCCGACAAGCCCATCAACAAGAACTATTATTTGAGCGCCCTCATCGGCGTCGGCATCGGCTTGGTCTTCGGCATCGTGCTCGCCGTCGTGCTCGGCACGCTCGACGACCGCATCAAATCGGCGCGGGACGTCGAAGGCTCCTTGGGCCTGCCGCTCATCGGCACCGTGCCCCAGGTCCTCCGCGTGACCGGTCCCGACCGGGCCCTGCTCGGCCGTCAGGACAAGGACCGCATCGCCGTGGAAGCGATTTCTTCGATCTACTCCGCGCTCAAGGTCAACCCGGCCGTCTCTAAGGCGCGCGTCTTCCTGACCACCTCGACGCGCCCCGGGGAAGGGAAGACCTTCGTCACGACCAACCTCGCCTTGGTCTTCGCCCAGAATGCCGAGCGCGTGCTCGTGATCGACGCCGACCTGCGTCTGCCGAACGTCGGTCCTTCCTTGGGCCTGAAAGGCGACGCCGGCCTGAGCAGCTGGTTCAACGGCGAGATCTCCCTCGAGGAGGCCACCGTCCGCGACGTCGCCCCTGGCCTTGACGTCATCCCGGTCGGGATGGCCTGCAAGAATCCCACCCAGGTGATCAACCACCCGAAGTTCCTCGCCTTGATCGACGAGCTCCGGGGCCGGTACGACCGGATCTTCATCGACTCTCCGCCGATCGGCGCGGTCTCCGACGCCCTCCATCTCCTGCGACGGGCCGACGGCGTGATCTACGTCATCCGCTACAACAACGTCAATCTCCGCCATGCCGTCGCCTGCCTCGGGAGGTTGCGCGAAGCCCATGCCCGCGTATTGGGCGTGGTCCTCAACGCGATGTCGATGCGCATGGCCTCGGACTACACCGACACCTACGACTCGTCTTACCGCAAGTATTACGTCGACGAGCCGTCCGGCCAGGATGACCGGCCCCGCGCCTGACTTCCCATGCGCCGGCTTTTCTTCCTGTCCGCCCTGTTCCTCGCCGGTTGCCAGACCGCGCCGGTCACCGGGCGTTCCCAGTTCATCCTCGTCGACGAGGCCGACGTCGCCTCGCTCTCCGCGGCGGAGTTCTCGAAGATGAAGAAGCTGCCCGCCGACCCTCGCCTGCCGAAGCTGCGCGAGATCGGCCTCAAGATCGTCGCGGCGGCCCGGCGCGACGACAAGGCGGGCGTCCTGCCGCCGGCTTCGCGGTGGGAGTTCGCCGTCATCGACGACAAGTCGCCCAACGCCTTCGCGATGCCGGGCGGCAAGATCGGCTTCCATACGGGCATGTTCGCCTTCGCTCCCACCGACGCCGACCTCGCGGTCATCCTCGGCCATGAGGTTGCCCACGTCATCTGCCGCCATGGCGCGGAGCGCGTCTCTCAGGCCGTCGGCGTGGCGATGGCCGCCGCGGTCGCCGATGAGGCGACGAAGAATTCCTCGGCGAAGACCCGCTCGGCCTGGATGGCCGCGGTGGGCGTGGGAGCCCATTACGGCGTCCTGCTGCCTTTCAGCCGCGGTCATGAATCCGAGGCCGACCGACTAGGCCTGCTCTTCATGGCCCGCGCGGGCTATGACCCGGCCGCCGCCCCGGCGTTCTGGACGCGTTTCGGCCAGGCTGGCGCGAAGCCGCCTGAATTCCTTTCGACGCACCCGTCGGACGCGACGCGCGTGCGCCAGCTGCAGTCCTGGTTGCCCGAAGCCCGCGCGCAGATGCCGAAGCGCCTTTGAGCCGGCTCAACGGGCCGGCGGCGCGAGAGGGCAGCTCAGATAGACCCCTTGCGGATCGTTGAGGACGCGCAGCGAGCGGAGCCAGCGGGCGTTCGCCCGGAGGAAATCCACGGCGGGATCCGCGGTCGCCTTGGCGAACAACGGCCTCTCGTCTTCGTCGTCCGCGAGCAGCTGCTGGAGGAAGGATTCGCGGCCGGCGTGCAACGCGGGAACCTGCACCCACGCGGCTTCCTCGAGCCGGGCGAGGGTCTTGGCTTCGCGGAGGGCGTCGCGCAGCCCGCCGAACTTATCGACGAGCTTCAGGCCGCGCGCGTCTTCCCCCAGCCAGACCCGGCCTTGGGCGATGTCATGCACGTCGTCGCGCTTCAGGCCGCGTCCCGCGGCGACGATGCGCAGGAAATCCTCGTAGACCGCGTCGACCGAAGCCTGCACGATCGCCAGTTCCGCGGGCGTGGCCGGGCGGTGCTCGGCGAGGAGGTCGGCGTATTTCCCGGTCTTCACGCCGTCCGTCCCGAGGCGGATCTTGCTCGCGAGCTCCCCGTAGTTCAGGTGGAGCCCGAAGACGCCGATCGAGCCCGTGATCGTCGCCGGGTCGGCCATGATGACGTTGGCGCGGGCCGCGATGTAATAGCCGCCGCTGGCCGCGACGTCGCCCATCGAGACCACCACGGGGACGCCCTTCTTGCGCAGCAGGCCGACTTCACGGGCGACCACGTCGCTGGCGAAGGCGGAACCGCCGGGGCTGTTGACCCGCAGGACCACGGCCTTGAATTCTTCGTCGCCCCGGACCATGCGCAGGTCATGGGCCAGACGATCGCCGCCGGCCTCGTAGGCGCCGCCCCAGCCGTCCACGATGTCACCCTCGGCGTAGATCAGGGCGATCTTGCCGCCGCGCGAGGGCAGGGCGACCTTGCGCGCATACCGTTGGAGGCTGATCTTGCGGAAGGAGGTCCCGGTCTCGTCCGCGGCCGCGCCGGCCTTACGGACGCGGTCGACCAGTTCGTCGCGGTGCAGGGCGGCGTCGGCGAGCTTGAGTTCGACGGCCTTCCGCGCGGAGAAGACACCGGCGGAATCCACGGCGCGGGCGAGCGCCTCAGGGCTCAGCGACCGCGACTTGGCGACGTCGCCGAGGACGCGCTTCCACAGGCCCCCGTAGAGCGCATCAGCCTGCTCCCGGGCTTCGACGCTCATCGTCCCGCCGACGTAGGGCTCCACGGCCGACTTATATTTGCCGACCTTGGTCACCTGCACCCCGAGACCGAGCAGCCGGAGCGTCTCGCCGAAGTAGAAGTCGAAGGAGGCGAGCCCCTTGAACTCCAGTTCGCCGCTGGCGTGCACGTAGGCCTTGTCCGCGACGCTCGCGAGGAAGTATTCTCCCTGCGAGGCGTTCTCGAGCCAGGCGATGACGGGCTTGCCGCTGGCCTTGAAGGCGGCCAAGGCGCGGCGCAGTTCGGCCTTCTGCGCGATGCCGGCGTCGAGGCCGCCGCTCAGGAGGATGCCGGCGACCTGCTTGTCCTTGGCGGCGAGGTCGATGGCTTCCAGCGCCCGCAGGAGATCCAGCCGCGGGCCTTCGGCGCCGAAGAGCAGGGAGTCGAAGCCGGGCGAGCCGTGCTCGGGCGTGTCGTCGATGGCGAGACCGCCGATCACCAGCATCGATTTGGGCTTCATCGAAACCGCCGCGTGCCGGCCGTCGCCGGACGAACCGGCGATCGCCATGATGATCACGAGGAGGAGGGCGCCGCCGGCGAAGGCGGCCAGCAGGGTGCCGAAGGCGGAAGCAAGGACGGATTTGAGGAATTCTCTCATGGGCGGTTCAGGGTGACGTCCAGATGATGCTTCCATGCTTTCTTTTCGCCAACCCAAAGCACGTTTTTCACATGCGGTTTCCTCTCGATGCCGCCCGTGCGCGGCCTATTTTCAAGGTCATGTCAGAGCCTACGTCCACGGCCGGCGCCGCCACCTCCCGCAAGGCCCTGGCCATCAACCTTGACCGCTCGGCCTACGGCGCTTTCGCCGAGATCGGGGCCGGCCAGGAGGTGGTCCGTCATTTCTTCAAGGCGGGCGGCGCCTCCGGTACCGTGGCCAAGAGCATCTCGGCTTATGACATGCGCGTCAGCGACGCGATCTACGGCCACCCCCAGCGGTACGTCTCCCGCCAGCGTCTCGAGCAGATGCTCGACCACGAATACGGCCTGCTGGTCGACCGGCTGAAGGCCGAACGCGGCCCGGTCACCCGCTTCTTCGCGTTCGCCGACACGGTGGCGACCACCCCGCATGACGGCAAAGGACAGGGCCACTCGTGGATCGGCGTCCGTTTCCAGGACCAGCCGCAGGCGGAGCCGAGCGAGGTGATCCTCCACCTGAGGCTGTGGGACAAGGACGCGGGCCGCCAGCAGGACGCCCTCGGCGCCGTCGGGGTCAACCTCATCCATGCCGCGCTCAACACCCGCGACAGCGTCGACAGCTTCCTCCTGGCCTTGGTGGACGAAGTCGGGGCGGGCCGCGTGGAGGTCGAATTCGCCCATTTCAGCGGGCCGGCCTTCGGCGCATTCGACAACCGTTCGGCCGCCTTGCGTCTGGTCCGCCTCGGCCTCACGGACGCCGTGCTTTTCGGCCCGGAGGGCGATCCGCAGGTTCCGAGCGAATACTTCTACAAACGCTCGGTCCTGGTCGCCCGCGGCACCTTCCGCCCGGTCTCGCTGGTCAACGAGGACATGCTCGCCTGCGCGCTGCGCGCCATGCCCGACGGCGGCAAGGACGTGCTCGCCTTGTTCGAGATGTGCATCGGGTCCGACCCGCATCCGGAGGCCGAGCTCATCGACCGCATCCGCCTCGTCGGCGCCATGCAGCATCCTTTGCTGGTCACCCGGCACCGCGGCTGGTACCGGCTCCCCGCCTATTTCCGCCTGCATACCACGGGGGGCATCACGCTGGTCGCCGGAATGAACAACCTCGTCGACCTCTTCAACCCCGAGCATTACGTCCATCTCGAAGGCGGTGTCCTGGAGTCCTGCGGGCGCCTGTTCAAGGACGGCGTCCGCGTGATGGTCTACCCGATGCGGGGCGACCAGCTCCGCCGGCTCATCTTGGATCCGGTGGCGTGCAAGGTCTGTTTCCCTGACTCTTACAGCGTGGCGGAGGATTCGGTCGTGACGGCTTCCGACATCCAGATGCGACCTTCGGTCGCCGGACTGTTCCAACACCTGCTGAACAATGGTTTCCTGGTGCCCATCGCGGGGGCGGACCCCCAGGCGATGGCCTGCCAGCCGCGCACGCTGGCCGAGCGCATCCGGAAGAACGACCCGGGCTGGGAGAAAGAAGTGCCCCCGTCGGTTGCGGTCGCGATCCGGAGCCTCAAGTTATGGGCTAGGTAGCCCATGCCCGTCACTTCACTTCCTCCCGCCCAGGACACCGAACTCGCCCTTTCGGTCGAGCGCGCCTATCGCGAATCGCTGGTGACGGACCGGCTCGGCGCGATCTGGTCCCTGATCCTCGCGAAATGCTTCCTCGCCCAATGGGCGATCCTGCGCTTCGCGATCCCGGTCGGCGGGCCGTTCTACGTCTGGACGCTGACGCTGGTGATGGGGGCCGTCGCCTCGTTTTATTACCTGCGCGCCCATCGGGTGAAGCTGCGGCTGCTGCCGGCGCATTTCCGGGTCGGCGCCGCCGTGCTCGCCGGACTGCTCGTCGCGCTGGGTTTCGTCGCTTACGCCACCTTCGCCCTCGGGGCGCTGCCCGCGCCCGTGGCCGCCGCCTTCGCCGCGATCCTCATGGGCTCATGGTCGCTGGCCCGCGCCGCTTTGCGGCGCGCCTGGCCGCCGTTCGCCGGCGCCTTGCTCTGGTGGGGGCTGGCGGGCACCGCCCTCCGCTCGCCCGCCGAGCAGGCGCTCCTCTGGCTGGGGCTGGGGATGCTCTGCGCGCAGGCTCTGCCGGGGTTCGCCGTGGCGGCCCGGCAGGCGAAACAGCGGGTCTGATCAGGCCGCGGCGTTGCCGCCGGCGCTGTTCATGAGGTGCGTCATGAACCGTTTCATGGCGGGCGTCAGGACGCGGCCTTTGCGGTGCAGGATGGCCAGCGGTCGCGCCACCCGGCGGTCGCGTAGGCGGAGCATGACGAGCGTGCCTTGTTCGACTTCCTGGCGGATGGTGCCCTCCGGCACGAGCGCCACGCCGGCGTCGACTTCCACCGCGCGCTTGAGCGTCTCGATGTTGTCGAACTCCATCGACGGCTCGAGCTCGATGCGCTGCTCGCGGAAGAACTGGTCGAGCGCCTTGCGCGTCGGGATGTCCTGGTCGAAGCCAATGAACTTGCCGCCCTGCAGGTCGGCGAGTTCCATCTCCTTCTTCGCCGCGAGCTTGTGCTTGGGCGAGCAGATGGCCACCAGCTGGTCCTCCATGAGCGGGATGATCTCGACCTGGCGGGTCTTCTGCGGGAAGGCCACGAGGCCGAAGTCCACGGCGTTGGAGATGACGTCCTCGTAGACGAGGTTCGAACGGCGGTATTCGACGCGCACGTTGACGTGCGGGAATTCCTGCATGAACGACTTCACGTGGGGCGGCAGCTCGTGGAGGCCGATGGAGACGATGGTCGAGATGTGCACGGTGCCGCTGACGACCTTGCGCATCTCCTGCATCTCGCTGCCGACCTGCTCGTAGCGGTTGAGGATGTCCTTGGCCGCTTCGTAGAGGCTCCGGCCTTCGCGCGTGAGCCGGAACTGCTTCTGGCTGCGGTCGACGATCAGGACGTTGAAATGCTTTTCCATCGAGCGCAGCTGCTGGCTGACGGCCGACTGGGTGATGGCGTTGAGCTTGGCGGCCTTGGAGAAGCTTTCGTTGTCCACGAGGTCGCGGAAGATCTTCAGGTTCTCGATGTGCATGGAAGGATAGTCAGGATGATTAATAAAACTAATGGCGAAGGTCTTCAAGTGTAGACCTGCTAATCCTGCGAGGGGCCCGCCCAGGCGGGCTAGGGAAGCCCGTTGGTTGACTCCCCGCCCGTTCTGCCTCCCTCTGGTGGAAATGGTCACCTCCGACCAATTCAAGGCCCAGTGCGAGGGGGTGCTGGCCCGCATCCAGGCCGCTTGCGTCCTTTCCGGCCGTGACCCGGCCTCCGTCCGCCTCCTGCCGGTGACCAAGACCCACCCGGTCGAGGCCGCTTTGCTGGCCTATGGCTTCGGTCTCCGCGCCGTCGGCGAGAATCGGGTCCAGGAAGCCGCCCAGAAGCGCCTCCTGGCCCCGGCCGACCTCCGTTGGGAGCTCATCGGCCATCTGCAATCCAACAAGGCCAAGCACGCCTTGCAGGCTTTCGATGTCATCCAGAGCATGGATTCGCCCGAGCTGGCCACCCGGCTCGGTCGCCTGGCCGGCGAGATGGGCCTGCGTCGGGAGGTCCTCCTGCAGGTCAACTCCGGCGACGATCCGGCGAAGTTCGGGTGCGACTTGGCGGATGCCCCCCGGCTCCTCGAAGCGGCCTTGGCCCAGCCGGCGCTTGTCGTGAAGGGGCTGATGGACATCGCGCCGCTGTCCGACGATCCCGCGGTCGCCGCCCGCACCTTCGCCGAGCTCCGTCTCTGTCGCGACGCCCTCGCCGCCCGCTTCGGCGTGAGCCTCCCGGAATTGTCGAGGGGGAGGAGCGGCGACCGTGAATCTGCCGTCGCCGCAGGTTCTACTTGCGTCCGCGTCGGCTCCGCTTTGTTCGGCAGCCGGCCTTCCGCATGATCCGCCGCCTCCAAATCCGCGACCTCGCCCTGATGGACCGCACCGTGCTCGAACTGGGCGCAGGCTTCACGGTGGTCACGGGCGAGACCGGCGCGGGCAAGTCCGTGCTGCTCGGCGCGCTCTCGCTCCTCGCCGGCAACCGCGCGGCGAAGACGATCGTCCGCAAGGGGACCGAGGAATGCTCGGTCGAGGCCGAGCTGGACACCGACGGCGACCATCGTTTCGACGAGGTGCTGAAGGCCCTCGACCTGCCGGCCGGCGACGACGGCCTGCTCATCCTGAAGCGTTCGGTGCACGCGACCAAGGCGGGCCGGATTTCCGTCAACGGCGGCGCCGCCACCCTCGCGCAGCTCCAGCAGCTCGGCGAACTCTGGATCGATTTCCACGGCCCGGGCGAACCGCAGAAGCTCATGCGCGCCGAGACCCAGCTGGAGATGCTCGACCTGCACGCGGGCCTGGCCGCACCTCTAGCGACCTATCGCGCCGGTTGGCGCCAGCGCAACGAGCTCCTCCGCGAGGCCGCCGAAGCGGCCACGGCCGAACGCCTCTCCGAGGACGAAGAGGCGTTCCTCCGCTCCCAGCTGGCGAAACTTGATTCGCTCGATCTCTCCGAAGAGGCCATCGCGAAGCTCGAGCGCGACCACGCCCGCGCGTCGCGCGCCCAGGAGCTCGCTGCCTTGCTCGGCCAGCTCGAGGCCGGCCTTGGTTCCGACGGCCTCGGCGAAGTGCTGCCCAAGCTGCTCAAGGCCGGCGACGACGTGGCCCGCATCGACGAGGAGGCGGCCGCGCTCCGCGACCGCCTGAATTCCCTCGCGGCCGAAGCGGAGGACATCCGCGCCGATTTCGCCCGTCTCGGCCGGGGGCTTTCGTCCGACGACGAGTCCGCCGCCGAGCTCGACGGCAAGATGAACCTCTGGCTGGAGTTCCGTCGCAGGTATGGTCCCGGCGCCGAAGCCGTCCGCGAGAAGCGCGAAGCCCTCCGCCGCCGCCTGGCCTCGCAGGGCGACGTCGAAGCCCGCGTGGCGAAGCTGAAGGCCGAGGCCGCCAAGGTGGAGAAAGACCTCCGCAGGCAGGCCGACGTCCTGCGTGCCTCCCGTACGAAGGCCGCCGACAAGCTCGCGGACGCCGCCCGCAAGATGCTCGGCTCGCTGGGCTTCAAGAAGGCCGACCTCCGCCTCGAGGTAGTCCTTGCCGAGCTCGGCCCGCACGGCGCCGACGCGGTCCGTGTCCTTTTCTGCCCCAACGCCGGCCAGGACCTCCTGCCGCTCGACCAGATCGCCTCCAGCGGCGAAGCCGCCCGCGTGATGCTCGCCCTCAAGACCGTGCTCGCCGCCGTCGACCGCACCCCGGTGCTGGTCTTCGACGAGGTCGACGCCAACGTCGGCGGCGAGATCGGCGCCCAGGTCGGCCGCGAGCTCGCCGCCCTCGGCAAGGGCCATCAGGTCTTCTGCGTGACCCACCTCCCGCAGGTCGCCGCGCTCGGCCACGCCCATCTGGTCGTCACCAAGACGCAGGACGACAAGTCGACGACGGTCGAGATCGCCCCGGTCCACGGCAAGCGCAAGGACCGCGAGTCCGAACTTGCCCGTATGCTCGGCGACCGTGCCAGCAAGGTCGCGCTTTCGCACGCCCGCGAGCTGCTCGACGGCGCGAAGTAGGCTCAGGCCTGCTTGACGAAGCGGTCCAGCCGCAGGCGTCGGATCATCCGCAGGCCGATCGCCGCCGCCCAGGGCTTGGGCAGGCGCGCCGAGAACATGGCGAGGATCTTGTGCTTCCAGCCTGTGACCACGACCGGCCGCGCGGCCGCCATGCCGCGCACGGCCTCGTCGGCGCACACGTCCGCGGTCTGGCCGCCGAGGCCGGTCGAACTCGCGAAGCCGGCCGCCTTGGAGAAATTCGTGGACACGGGGCCGGGGCAGATCGCCACGCAACGGACGCCGTGCGGCTTCGCCTCGGCGTCCAGCGCGACGCTCCAGTCGAGCAGGAAGGATTTCGTCGCCGCATACGTCGTCATCAGCGGCGTGGGCTGGAAGCCCGCGAGCGAAGCGACGTTCGCGACCTGGCCGCCGCGGGCTTTGAGCTCGTCCCAGAGCCGTGCCGTGAGTTCGACCGGGGCGCGCACGTTGACGTCGATCATCCGCAAGGTGTGGTCGACGGCGGGCGCCGGAAACTCCCCGTAGGCTCCGAAACCGCTGTTATTAACCAGCAGTATCCTGCCTTCGCCGGGCATTAGTTTCCGTAATTCGGAGACAACGTTCGCGAGGTCAGCGGGTTGCGAGAGGTCGCAGGTAAGGTGAGTGAAGTTAAGGGAATTCGGGACGCCTTCCGGGGCGGTGCGGGAAAGGTTGAACACGGCCGCCTTGGTCTCAGAATGAACGATACGCGAAAGCATCGCGCGTCCGATCCCGGAAGAAGCCCCTGATATGATGATCACGGAAAACCCCCTGAAGAAATCATCGACGGTCTTGTTCTTTGACATGGGCGCAGGGTCTCACGTCACCCCCCAAAACACAACACACATGACAAGTGCTCCGATCGTCGTGACCGGGGTCCATCTGGACCTCACCGACGCCCTGAAGGAAAAGG
Organism: Verrucomicrobiota bacterium; assembly: GCA_046091055.1. Taxonomy (GTDB): domain Bacteria; phylum Verrucomicrobiota; class Verrucomicrobiia; order Opitutales; family UBA953; genus UBA953. The sequence goes on from JBJTAX010000044.1 coordinate 16,176, forward strand.
TGCGCGCCAAGGTCGAAAGACTGCTGCGCCACAACCCGCGGATCATCCGCGTGCACGTCGAACTCGTCCACACCCGCTGCAGCGACCATAGTCGCGAGTTCGGGGCTCAGATCAGGCTGGAGATCCCCGGGCCGGACATCGTCGTCCGGGAGGAGTCGGACGACCTTTACAAATCCATCGACATTTTGATCGACAAGGTCGACCGCCAGCTTCGCCGCCGCCATCGCCTGGATAAGGAGAAAAGGAATCATCCGCATCCGACAGACCTGGGCGACCTGGGACGCGCGGCGTAAGGAGGGTACGGTACCGGCCGGCTGTCGGTGAGGACTGGACGTCGGTGAAAGTCGAAGTCGGCATGGCCGGAAGTCGGTGAAAACAGACGGAAAGCCAGTCAGACAGCGAAGTTGACGGACCGTCAGTCAGGGTACAGGCAACATCAGCCAAGTCAGCGTAGCCAAAGATGGTACAGGACCCCGGTCGCCGCAAGGCGGCCGGGGTCCTCCTTTTGGACGGGTCGCCCGCCGCCTTAGTTTCTCGCCCTTGGGACTCGGGGGGCTTTTATCTGCCCCATGCGCATTTATTTCATGGGCATCTGCGGCACGGCGATGGGCAACGCCGCCTTGCTGATGCGCGCCTTGGGTCACGAGGTCATGGGCTCCGACACGGGCATCTACCCGCCGATGTCCGACCACCTGCGCGGCGCGGGCGTCGAGATCCTGGAGGGCTGGTCCGCCGACCGCCTCGCCCAGCTGAAGCCGGACCTGGTCGTCGTCGGCAACGTCGCCTCGCGCGGCCACCCTGAGGTCGAATGGCTGCTCGAAGCCCGCACCCAGCCCTACGTCTCGCTCCCCGAACTGCTCCGCACCCGACTGCTGAACGAACGCCGTAACGTCGTCGTGGCCGGCACGCACGGCAAGACCACCACGACCTGCATGGCCGCGGTGCTCCTCCAGGCCAACGGCGCCGCCCCCGGCTGGCTCGTCGGCGGCGTCCCCCGCGACCTGCCCGATTCCTCGCATCCGGGCAAGCAGGGCGGCCCTTTCGTCATCGAAGGCGACGAATACGACACGGCCTTCTTCGACAAGCGCAGCAAGTTCATCCAGTACCTGCCGCACGTCCTCGCGATCAATAACTGCGAGTTCGACCATGCTGACATCTTCCGCGACCTCGATGACGTCCTGCGCACGTTCTCGCACGTCGTCCGCATCGTCCCGCGCGACGGAGCGATCGTCGCCAACGGCGACGACGCCAACGTCCTCGGTCTGGTGAAGAACGTCGCCTGGGCTCCGGTCATCCGCGTGGGCGTCGGCGCCGGCAACGACGCCGTCATCGCCGATTTCACGGAATCCCCGACGGGGTCTTCCTTCACGCTCCTCTGGAAGGGCAAGGAGTGGGGCAGGGTGAAGTGGGCCCTGCCGGGTCTGTTCAACGCCCGTAACGCCGCCATGGCGGCCGTTTCCGCGGGACTCCTGCTCGACGCCCAGGATCCGACCAAGCTGAAGCTCGAGGCGCTCAATTCCTTCCAAGGCGTCCAGCGTCGTCAGCAGGTGCTGGTAGACCGTCCCGACCTGACGGTGATCGAGGATTTCGGTCATCATCCGACCGCCCTCGACCTGACGCTGGAGTCCCTGCGAGCCCGCTATCCGCACCACCGCCTCGTCGCCTGCTTCGAGCCCCGGAGCAACACCGCCGCCCGAAAGGTGATGCAGGATGCCTTCCAAGAGGCGCTGAAGAAGGCCGATGAGGTCTTCCTGCCTCCGCCCCATCGCGCGGACAAGCTCGGCGAAGAACGCTTCGACAGCCCCGGCGTCGCCGCCGCGATCACGGCGGCCGGCCGGAAGGGTTTCGCCTCGGCTTCGAACGAAGCCTTGCTGGCCGAACTCACCGCTCTCGTGAAGTCGGACAAGTCCCCGCGTTGCATCGTCTTCTTCTCGAACGGCGCCTTCGGCGGCATCATCAAGAAGTTCGCCCAAGCCGTCTGATATCCGCGGCCTGACGTCCGGCAGTCCGCCTAGCCGAACAGGCCGAGCACCTGCTTTGCCTGAGCGGAGTCTTTCGCGATCTGCGACCGCAAGGCCGCGAGGTCCGTGAACTTCTGTTCGGCGCGGAGTCGTCGCACCCAGCGGATACGGACGGTGTCACCTGTGTTCGGCGCTGGCCCGCGGAGTATATGGGCTTCAAGCAGGGGAGCGACAGGGCCGCTTTCGACCGTCGGGCGCTGACCGTAGTTGGCGACGGCGGGGAGGGCCTCGCCCTGGAAGATCACTTCGACAGCGTAGACGCCGTAGGCGGGCCTGAGTTCGGGTTGCCAGGCGAGGTTCACGGTCGGGAAACCGATGGTCCGGCCGAGTCGTCGTCCGCCGATGATGACGCCTTCGGCCTCGTAGGGTCGGAGCAGCATCGCGTTCGCGAGGGTGAGGTCCCCGGAGGCTAGGCACTGGCGGATCCGCGAGCTGCTGACGGTCTCCTCGCCCAGGCTGACCGCCGCGACGAGCCTGACGCCGAGGCCTTCGTCCGCGCCGTGGGCGATGAGGGTCTCGCCGTGGCCGGCGCGCCCCCGGCCATACTGGAAACTGGAGCCGACGTGCAGCGACCTCAGTCCCGGGAAGGCCTGCTTCAGCCACTTCGGGAAGTCGGCGGCTTCCATGCCGGCATGGGCGCGGTCGAACTTCTCGTGATGGATCAGCTGGGCGCCGGCTTCGGTCAGGCGTTCGTCCTTCTGCGCGCGCGTGAAGATCAGCGGGACCGCCGACTCCGGGCGCAGGACCTTGCTCGGGTGCGGGTCGTAGGTGAGCACGCCGACGCTGCCGCCGTCCGCCCGGGCGGCCTCGCGGGCGGAGTGCAGCACGGCGCGATGGCCGAGGTGCACGCCGTCGAAGGCGCCGATGGCGAGATGGAGGGGCGAGGTCATGTGGCGGGCGCGGCTTCGCTCACGGGCACGAGGGCGGCGGCGAGCTGGTCGTCGTTCATCGCGCCGAGCTGTGGCAAGGTGTGGCCGCGCGACAGGTCGAGCCGGCCCGAGCGCGTGCGGCGGAGCATCGAGAGGTGAGCGCCCGGGCCGAGCTTGCGTCCGAGGTCGTAGGCCAGCGTGCGCACGTAGGTCCCTTTGGTGCAGCGGACGCGGAAATTGATCCGGGGCCTTTCCCAGGAGAGCAGCTCGAACTCGGAGATGCGGATCGCGCGGGGTTCGCGCACGACTTCGATGCCCTTGCGGGCGAGGTCGTAGAGTTTCCGGCCGCCGACCTTCTTGGCCGAATGCATCGGCGGGACCTGCGACTGGTCGCCCAGCATCGAAGCGAGGGCGGCGCGCACCTGCGCTTCCGTGAGCTCGGGGACCGGGTTCGTATCCAGCGTCTCGCCTTCGGCGTCCTGGGTGTCGGTCACGATGCCAAGGGTGGCCTCGCCGAGGTATTCCTTGTCCTGGGCCATCAGCTGGTCGGAGGCCTTGGTCGCCTTGCCGACGAGCACGATGAGCAGGCCGGTCGCCATCGGGTCGAGCGTGCCGGCGTGGCCGACGCGGCGCGTGCGGTAGAGCCGGCGGACGCTGTCCACGACGTCGTGCGAGGTGATGCCCTGCGGCTTGTCGACGAGCAGCACGCCCGCGGGTTCGGCGACGGGCTCGCTCATTTCGCCGCGTATTCGCGATAGTGGGCGATGACGATCCCGAGGATCTTCGCGCGGTCCTGGGGCAGGCGGCAGCCCTGCATGTTGAAGCCGGCCGCGAGCATGTGGCCGCCGCCGTTGAGCTTGGAGGCGCAGAGGTCGAGGCGGAGCTTCGGGTCGCGGCCACGCAGGCTGCCGCGGATGCCGTCGGCGCCTTCCTCCATCAGCACGGCGACCTCGACGCCTTCGACGGAACGCGGGAATTCGACGAGGCCTTCCTTATCCTCCTTCGAAGTGCCGGTCGCGGCGTAATCGGCCTGCGTGAGTTCGCCCGAGCAGATCTTGCCGCCTTCGTTGAAGGCGATCGTGTTGAGGAAGCGCTTCGTGAGCTCGAGTTTCCCGCGGCTTTCCTGCTCGAAGACGCGGGTGTTGGCCTCGGCGGGGTCGGCGACGCGCCTGACGAGTTCGGCGACGATACCGAAGACTTCGGCGGTCGTGCTGCGGTAGCAGAAACGTCCGGTGTCGGTCAGGATACCGAGGTGCAGGGCCTTGGCGGTGACGGCATCGACGGCCAGGCCCTGGGCGAGGGCGCCGGCGGCGAGGATGTGGCAGGTGGCGGCGGCCTCGCGGACGACGATGTTCGTGCGCGCGTAGTCCGGGTTCGAGGCGTGGTGGTCGATGTTGGCGAGGATGCCCGCCGGGAATTTGGCGAGCAGTTCCGTCCCGATGCGGGACGCATCGGCACAGTCGACCGTGACGGCGACACGGTCGGTCGCGTCATAATCGGCCCCTTTGACGAAGGCCACGCCCTCGGCGTAGGGGACGAGGTTCGGGGGGATCCGATCTCGGTTCACGCAGAGGGCGTCGACGTCCTCGGCCAGCAGCATCCGGCAGAGCGCGACCTGGGAGCCGATGCAGTCGCCATCTGGGCGCATATGGCCCAATACGGCCACTTTCCTCCCTTTGAGGCCCTTGACGAGGCCTCGGAGGGCCTCGCCCGCCGCTTGCATGCTGATACCCATGGTCTTGGCGATGAACAAACAGGCGGGTTCCGCCGCTGGCAAAGGCAAAAGGCGGGGTTATCCCCGACTTCGGGGAACGCTTGAACCTCTCCGCGGTTCGGGCATAGTCCCTGCTAACCACCTCACGAGGCGCTTCGCCTTCAAACCCTACTTCTCATGGATAAGGACAAAAACAGCAATTTCACTCCCCGCGCCCGCAAGGTCGTGGAACTGGCCCGGGCGGAAGCCCGCCGGTTCAACCACAACTACGTCGGCACGGAGCACATCCTGCTCGGGCTCATCAAGCTCGGCGAGGGCGTCGCGGTCAACGTCCTCGGCCGCATGGGCCTCGACCTGAAGATTGTCCGCTCCGCCGTCGAGAAACAGGTCGGTCCCGGCCCCGAAGAAGCCAAGGCGCCCGACACGATTCCGCTCACGCCTCGCGTCCAGAAGGTCATGGCGCACGCCGTCACCGAAGCCCGCGCCCTCGGGCATGCCTACGTCGGCACGGAGCACATCCTGCTCGGTCTTCTCAAGGAAGGGGAGGGCGTCGCCGCCCGCGTCCTGCAGCAGCTCGACGTCGACCTCGAACGCTGCCGAAAGGAGATCCTCGCCGATATCGACCCCTCCGCCGCCGACGAGGCCGAGAAGAAAGACGGCGACACGCCGCCCCCGTCTGAAGATTCCTCGGACGACGCGCCGCCGCCTTCCCGTCGCTCCTCCTCCGAAGAGGGTGCCCGCCCAGGCCGCGGCGAACGTCTCTCGCTCCTTAAGACCTTCGGTCGCGACCTCACCGAGCTCGCCAAGGCCGGCGAACTCGACCCGGTCATCGGCCGTAAGGAAGAGATCCGTCGCGTGGTGCAGATCCTCTGCCGCCGCACGAAGAACAATCCGGTCCTCATCGGCGAAGCCGGCGTGGGCAAGACCGCCATCGTCGAAGGCCTCGCCCAGGAGATCGCCTCCGGCGTCGTGCCGGAGATCCTGCTCGACCGCAAGGTCATCACGCTCGACCTCGCCTTGATGGTCGCCGGGACGAAATACCGCGGCCAGTTCGAAGAGCGCATCAAGGGCATCATGGACGAGATCAAGCGCGCCAAGAACGTCATCCTGTTCATCGACGAGATGCACACGATCGTCGGCGCCGGCGCCGCCGAAGGCGCGATGGACGCCTCGAACATCCTCAAGCCGGCCTTGTCGCGCGGCGAGATCCAGTGCGTCGGCGCCACCACGCTCTCGGAATATCGCAAGCACATCGAGAAGGACGCCGCCCTCGAGCGCCGCTTCCAGTCCGTCAAGGTCGACGACCCGACGCCGGAGGACGCCGTGCTCATACTGCGCGGCATCCGCGCGAAATACGAGGAGCACCACAAGTGCGAGTACACCGACGCCGCCATCGAGGCCGCGGTCCGTCTCTCGCATCGTTACATCACCGCCCGCCACCTGCCTGACAAGGCCATCGACGTCATGGACGAGGCCGGCGCCCGCGCCCGCATCCGTTCCCTGAACCTGCCCCCGGAGATCGACTCGGTCCAGGCCGAGGTCGACAAGGTCGTGCAGCAGAAGGAGGAGGCTTCCCGCCACCAGCAGTTCGAGGAGGCCGCCGGCCTCCGGGACACCGAGAAGAAGCTCCGCGCGAAGCGCGAGAAGATGCTCGAGGAGTGGCGCAAGAAGCGCGACGAGAAGCGCATCGTCGTCGGCGAGGAGGAGATGCTCCACATCGTCGCCGACTGGACGGGCGTGCCCCTCAACCGTCTCGAGAAGAAGGAGACCAAGAAGCTCCTCGAGCTCGAGAAGGACCTGCAGACGGCCGTCATCGGCCAGGACCGCGCCTGCGAGGTCGTGGCCCGCGCCCTCCGGCGCTCCCGCGCCGACCTCAAGGATCCGCGCCGCCCGATCGGATCCTTCCTCTTCCTCGGCCCCACCGGCGTCGGCAAGACGCTCCTGGCCCGCTCCCTGGCCGAACGCATGTTCGGCGAGAAGGACGCGGTCATCCAGATCGACATGTCCGAGTACATGGAGAAGTTCACGGTCTCACGCCTGATCGGCTCGCCGCCCGGCTACGTGGGCCACGACGAAGGCGGCCAGCTCACCGAGGCGGTCCGCCGCAAGCCCTATTCCGTCGTGCTCTTCGACGAGATCGAGAAGGCCCACCCGGACGTCATCCAGCTCCTCCTGCAGGCCCTGGAGGACGGTCGCCTGACCGACTCGCTCGGCCGCGTCGTCGACTTCCGCAACACGATCATCATCCTGACCTCCAACGTCGGGGCCGACGTGCTGCAGCGCAACAACTCCGTCGGCTTCGACGTCGGCGTGGACTCCACGCGCGACTACGAGAAGCTCAAGGAGCGCATCATGGACGAGACCAAGCGAGCCTTCAAGCCCGAGTTCCTCAACCGTCTGACGGATATCGTCATCTTCCAGCAGCTTGCGAAGGTCCACATGACCAAGATCGTCGACATCGAGGTCGACAAGGTCGCCAAGCGCCTCCTCGAGCTCGGCGTGAAGCTCGTGGTCAACGAAGCCGCCCGCGGCTACTTGGTCGACAACGGCTGGGACGAGAAATACGGCGCCCGCCCGCTCCGCCGCGCGGTCGAACGTCTCCTCGAGGATCCGCTGGCCGAAGCCATCCTGCGCGACGACTACAATAAGGAGGAGCCGGTCATCGTCTCGGTCGGCGAGAAGGGCCTCGTCTTCACGCAGAAGAAGAGTGGTGCCGACACCGGCGCCTAAGCGATGTCCCGTCTGGTCACCGCAGGGCTCCTCGGCACGACCGCCATCGCGCTGGGGGCCTTCGGCGCGCATGGCCTGAAGGAGCGTCTCGCCTTGATCCCGGAGGCCTCCGGCTGGTGGGAGACGGCCACGTTCTACCTGCTCACGCATGCCGTCGCCATCGGCGCGGTCGCCGGGCGTTCGCCGTGGCCGGCCCGGCTCTGGGCCGTCGGCGCCGCGATCTTCGCCGCCACGCTCTACGCGATGGCCATGGGCGCCCCGCGCTGGCTGGGTGCGATTACGCCGATCGGCGGTTCTTCGCTGATCGCGGGCTGGGTCGTGTTCGCTTGGACGGCTCGCAAGGAATCCTGACTTGCCGAAGCGACGGCCGCCGCCGAACTTGGGGCATGGCGGAGCCTTTTACTTATCACGACGACGGCGGCGATGACCTCGAGCCGGCCGAGCGCGAGGTGGTCTGCCGTTATTATATCGAAGCAGGCCCGCAGCACACCGAGTTCGTGACGCAGTTCCTCGGACCCAGCGAATGCGGCAAGTTCGACGTCCTCTGGGAAGAATCCGACATGACCGAGGAAGTCCCGGTCGCCGTGGCCTGGCTGCCGCGCGGACAGCTGACCGGCTTCGAGCTTTGGCAGACCCTGGCCTTGGCGTTCTGGAACGTGAAGAAGGAGGGCGAGTATTGGGAGAACGCCGATTGCATCGAAGTCATCGATCGACCAGACACGTTGGTTGATGCTGATGCCTTTCGTGCGGTGCTCACCGCGGTCTGGCCTTAGGGTTTAAGCCAAAAGAAAAGGCGGAGCCTGTCGGCTCCGCCCGGGTCACGCGAGCGCGGCGTCGTTCAGCCGCCGAGGCCGGCGGGCGCGGCGTCGAGCCGGCTCGCGGCCGAGGCTGCGCCGGCGTCGGTCGAACTGACTTCCAGCAGGAGTCCGCGGCGGTCGACCCGGTGGTCGTAGGCGACGCCGTTCTTGCCGCCGGTATGGCGGCGCTCCATCAGGGCGCTTCCGGCGCCCGGACGGCTTTCGGTCACGGTCAGCGTGAGGCGACGTTCGTCGGCCTTGTGGTCGTAGCTGACGCCGTTCTTCCCGCCGGTGTGCTGGCGTTCGGTCGAGGACCGGAGGTCGCTCGTCACGGTGACGATGAGCTTCGCGGTTTCCGCCGACGCGGGGCTCAGGCCGGCCTTCTGCAGGCGGTCGCGGAGTCCCCGGATCTCGTTTTCACCGAGCCCGGAGCGACGAGCGTCCAGGTGATAGGTCGTGCCTTGCTTGGCGACCTCTTGCAGGTTGCCGCGGCTCTGCACGACGGGTTGCGACGCGCAACCGACGCTGAGCGCGGCGACGAGGAGGGCGAGGGCGGACGCCTTCAAGCGGATTTGGTTTTTCGACATGCTTGCAGCCCCCGGTTTTGCTCTTAAACATAGGGCTATGAACTACATAGCATCGTTCTTGCTGCTGTTCGCCTCCTTCGCCTCGGCGGAAGAATCCCCTGGTCTGCTCGCCGTGCCGGTCAAGGACATCGACGGCAAGTCGACGACGCTCGGCGCGGCGAAGGGCGGCAAGGCCTGGCTCGTGGTCAACGTCGCCAGCCAGTGCGGCTATACCCG
>JBJTAX010000045.1:0-2978 GCA_046091055.1 Verrucomicrobiota bacterium
AACACTGCCTTTCTCTGGTCGGCTGCGCGCCCCTCTGGTCAACCGAGCCTCTGGGCCTCCGGGCCTCTAGTCTTTTAGACTGCCTCGAAACTCTTCCATCGTCGCGGACTTGTCCGAATTGATTCCGCTCCGGGCGAAGACTTTGAAGAACGTCCGCACGACGATCCTCATGTCCAGCCAGAAGGTGCGGTGATCCACATACCAGACATCGAGGGCGAACTTCTCATCCCAGTTGAGGGCGTTGCGGCCGTTGACCTGGGCCCAGCCGGTGACGCCAGGTTTCACCTCCATGCGTCGGGCCTGGAAGGCGTCATAGCGGACGAGGTAGCGCATGAGCAGGGGCCGCGGGCCGACGACGCTCATGTCGCCGACGAGGACGTTCCACATCTCCGGGAACTCATCGAGCGTGGTGGAGCGCAGGAACTTGCCGAAAGCGGTCAGGCGCACGGCGTCCGAGAGCAGCTCGCCGTCGGGTCCGCGCTCGTCGGTCATGGTACGGAACTTGACCATGCGGAAGGGCCGTCCGCGCAGGCCCGGACGCTCCTGGATGAACAGCACCGGAGAGCCGAGCTTCAGGCGGACGAGGATCGCGACGACGAGCAGCAGCGGCGCGAAGCCGAGCAGCCAGGCGGCCGAAAAGACGATGTCGAAGGCGCGTTTGAGCATCAGCGGGCGGGGGCGGCGGGCAGGTCGATGCACGGCACGGCGGCTTCTTGGATGAAGGCCCCGGCGACGAAGGCGATTTCATATTCGAGGCCCGTCGCCCAGGCCGGCGTCATCGCCGGGAGAACGGTCTGCCGCGGCTGGCACACCTGGGTGATCTCGGCCGAGCGGCCCGGCCCGACGAAGCGTAACGTCACGCGTACCTGGGCGTCGGGCACCCCGAGCCGTTCGGCCCAAGTCCAGAGCTGGAGCCGCACGAGCCGGCCTTCGCGGAGCGCGACGGGGGCGATGACGGGCCCGATCTTGCCGGCGGGCGCGACGACGCGCAGCCCCGCCGGCTGGCGTTCGACCTGGTTGCGCGCCCACGGTGCGAGCTCGAGCGGATCCTTGGAATCAGGGGAGGCGAAGTCATGGCGATGAGCGACCGGGGCCGCATCGGCCTGCTGGGCGACGCGATAGGCCAGCCATCCGTCCGGCAAATCAGTCCGGGCCCAGGCTTCGAGCGGCGCGGGGTCGTCTTCGACCAGGTAGCGTTCCGCCCATTGCGTGCGTGGATTTTCCGCCGGGAAGCCGCTCCAGGCGACCGGCCAGCCGTAGGAACCCCAGGCCTGATTGAAGGACTTCTCCTTGGCCGCATAAGTCGCTTCAGCGACGGACAGACGGCGAAGGGCGCTCAGGCGCTCGTTGGCCGAGGGAGTGACTTGGCGGGCCTGCACGGCCTCGCGGAAGCTCAGGTAGAGCTCCCAGGCCTCGGCGAATTGACGCAGGCGCCAGGCTTGGCGGCGCAGGCTCGGGGTCTGCTTCGTGAAAAGCAGCGCGTCCTGCGCCTCGCGGAGGCGGGCGCTGATCGTCGTCACCTCGGCGGGACTCAGCACGAGGGCGCCCCGCTCGTCGCGGAAATGGCGGAGGAAAGCATCCTTGCCGCCGGCCTGCGCGTCGCGTCGCCAGGCGGCTTCGATCTGCGCATAGGCGGACATCATCGGCGCGGCCGCCGGACCGTAGGCGGCGTCATACCACCGCAGCAGGAGTCCGCGGGTGTCGGCGGCGGTGTTTTCCAGCAGCTTGGCGGCCAGCCAGAGCTTCGGGGCGTCGAACGCCCAGAGCGGATAGGCTTCGGCGACCCAGCCGCGGGCGCCCGCGGTGTACGCGGTGCGGACGGACCGGATCAGCGCGGTGAGGTTGACGCGCGGCGAGGCGACGTCGGAGCCATAGAGATAGTCATAGACGCCCAGACGTCGGACGCCGGACTTGGCCCAAGCGGCGAGGTTCGCGCGGTCCTGGGCGGCGAAGGCCTCCGAGCCGTAGCCGATGCGCTCCATGCAGACCCAGGGGAAGATCTCCGGGCGCACCGGGACCGTCGGCGCCCGCAACGTCTGCATGTAGGCCAGCGTGCCGATGGCGTGGTGGTCGCCGTCGTTGTCGCCGTCGGGCGCCCAGACCGAGTCCGCGACCCCGTTGAGGAAGCCCATGACATAGTCCGTGCGAACCGGGCGCTCGCGGAACCACCCCTCGGAGGCGGCGCGGTCGTCGAACTGGAACGTGTCATTGACCCCGAAAGCCACGGAAAACGCGCCGGGGTTCCGGTAGAAATAATCGCGGGCATACCGGGCGCCGACCTCGGGCGCGCGCGGGTGGGTGAGGTGCGGGTTGGGGCTGTAGGCGTCCTTCGGCGCGACCAGCTTGCCGCCGACAAGCGGGAAGAGCGTCGGCTCCTTTTCCCAAAGGTTGCGGTCGAAGACGCGGAAAAGGCCGTGCGAGAAAGCCGGCACGCGGCCGAAGCCGACCGAGCAGGCCCAGTCCGTCGAAAGCTCGTTCAACCCGCCGATCTGGCGCCAGCGGAAATCGGGACGGAATTCGTCGGCGCGGGGGAAGCCCAGCTGATGACGGTGCGCCCATTCGGCCCCCTGCTCTCCCGGGAACGCGAAAAAGACCCCGAGGTGCTGTTCGCAGAAGCGGCCGACGGCGATGCGCGTCGCAATGGGATTATTGCCGACCAGATAGACTGATTGGCCGATGACCACGCGACGGGCGGAATCGCCCTCGACATCCGGCGCCGCCACGCCGGCGGCTTTCGCCGAAGCGGTATGGCCGACATAGATCGCGAGCTCCGGGCCTGGCTCTTCCGGGCGCTCATGCCGGATCGCCGGACGGACCCCGGTGACGCGCTCGCACCAGTCGGCCAAGGTGCGCGCGGCGTGCCATTCTTCGAGTTCCGGTTCGGCCGGCAGGACGATGGGCGCCCAGACGCCGGCGTCGAATAATCCGCCGGCGCGAGCGACAGCGGCAAGCAGCAGAAGGCAGGTCAGGGCCAGGAT
>JBJTAX010000046.1:0-3149 GCA_046091055.1 Verrucomicrobiota bacterium
GGCCGGGACCAGGAGCTTGCCGAGGTGCACCATCTCCTGGCCGTCGGAGATCGCCGACCAGAGCGGCGCGTCGGCCGGCAGCGAGTCGCGGGACTGGTCGACGTAGGCGATCTTCACCGTGTCGCCGACCGTGAGCACGCCCTTGTCGGGCTTCTCCTGGCCGGTGATCATGCGGAAGAGCGTCGTCTTGCCGGCGCCGTTGGGGCCGACCACGCCGACGATGCCGCCGGCGGGCAGCGAGAAATTCACGTCATCCATCAGGATGCGGTCGCCGTAGCCCTTGGTCAGGCCGTGGGCCTCGATGACGGCGCCGCCGAGGCGCGGACCGGGGGGGATCCAGATCTCGGCGGCCTTCTCCTGCTGGTTCTGGTCCTGCGTGAGCATCTGCTCGTAGGCGCGGAGGCGCGCCTTGTTCTTGGCCACGCGGGCCTTGGGCGAGGCCGCGGCCCATTCGCGTTCGCGCTCCATCGAGCGGGAGCGGGCGGCGGACTGCTTCTCCTCCATCTCGAGGCGCTGCTGCTTCTGCTGGAGCCACGAAGAGTAGTTGCCCTTCCACGGGATGCCGCGGCCGCGGTCGAGCTCAAGGATCCAGCCCGCGACGTTGTCGAGGAAGTAGCGGTCGTGCGTGATCGCGATGACCGTGCCCTTGTAGCCCTGGAGATGGCGCTCGAGCCAGGCGACCGTGTCGGCGTCGAGGGGATTGGTAGGCTCGTCGAGCAGGAGGATGTCCGGCTCCATGAGCAGCAGGCGGCAGAGCGCCACGCGGCGTTTCTCGCCGCCGGACAGCGCGGAGACCACCGCGTCGCCGGGCGGGCAGCGCAGGGCCTCCATCGCCATCTCGAGTCGGGCGTCGAGGTCCCACCCGCCGCGCGTGTCGAGGATCTACTGGATCTCGCCCAGTCGGGCCAGGATCCGCTCCTGCTCCTTCGCGTCATCGGTCTCCGAGACCTTCACGAACGTCTCGTCATATTCCTCGAGCAGCGCCTTCATCGGACCGGCGGCCTGCATCACGCATTCCTGGACCGTGAGGTGTTCGTCGAGGCGCGGTTCCTGGGCGAGGTAGCCGAGCGTGTAGCCGGGGACCTGGCTGATGGCGCCGTCGAACTCCTTGTCCTCGCCGGCCATGATCTTGAGCAGCGTGGACTTGCCGGAGCCGTTGAGGCCGAGGACGCCGATCTTGGCCCCGTAATAGTAGGAAAGCGAAATATCGCGGAAAACGGGTTTCTTTTCGAAGTACTTCGTGACCCCCGTCATCGTGAAGATTACTTTTTCTTCGGCCATGAGGGAAGGTTCGGCGAAGCCCCCCGGGGGGCAAGCGGAACCCTCCGGGCGGGCGGGCTTACCGCTCTTGACATCCCCCGGGGGGCGGCCAAGGTAGGGGTCAGTTCACCTTTACCGAGGTGGGTCCTGCCGGACCCGCTTTTTTTGTCCCCAAATCATTTCACCGCCAACCCGCACCCATCACCATGAGCGTCGATATCAAACCCTTCCTCCAATACCTCGAAAAGGAGAAGAACATCAAAAAAGAAGAGGCCTGTGCCCTCATCGTCGAGGCCATCAAGTCCTCCGTCGAGAAGTCGGTCATGGCCGGCCAGAACGTCGAAATCGACGCCGACGCCGCCACCGGCAAGCTCGACGCCTATGTCGTCCTGCGGGTGACAGACTCCGTCTCGGACCCGCTCCAGGAGATCAATCCCGTCGCCGCCTCCCTGATCGACGCCGACGTCAAGGTGGGGCAGGAAGTCCGGAAGCCCATCAACGTGGCCGACCTCGGCCGCATCGCCGCCAAGACCACCCAGCAGCTGCTCAACCAGCGCTTCCGCAAGATCGAGAAGGACCAGGTCTTCCAGGAGTACAAGGACAAGGTCGGCGACATCGTCACCGGCACCGTCCGCCGCACCGAGCGCGGCAACGTGGTGATCGAGCTCGGAACCGCCGAGGCCGTCCTCACCCACAAGGAGCGCTGCCACGGCGACGAGTTCCGCACCGGCGACCGCATCCGCTGCCTCCTGCTTGAGATCCGCGAAGACCCGCAGCGCGGCCGCGAGTTCTTGCTCTCCCGCGCCAACCCGGCCTTCGTCCGCCGCCTCCTCGAGCTCGAGGTCGCCGAGATCGCCGACAAGACCGTCACCATCGCCGCCATGGCCCGCGACCCGGGCTACCGCACCAAGATCGCCGTCGACTCCCGCGACCCCAAGGTCGACCCCGTCGGCGCCTGCGTCGGCGCCCGCGGCGCACGCGTCCGCAACATCGTCAAGGAGCTCGGCGGTGAGAAGATCGACATCATCCGCTACCACGCCGAGCCGCTCAAGCTGCTCGAGGAAGCCATCCGCCCGGCCAAGCCGCGCAACGTCCGCATCGACGAGCGCAGCCGCTCCATCTTCTTCGAGGTGGACGAGGACGACATGCGCATCGCCATCGGCAGCAAGGGCCGCAACGCCCGCCTGACCTCCAAGCTCATGGGCTGGGGCCTCAACATCCAGAAGGCCACGCACGCCGCCGAAAGCTTCGAAGCCAAGGCCGGCGACGCCGCCGTCCGCATCGCCGACCAGCTGGGCCTGCCCCCCGAGCTCATCGCGAAGTTCGTCGGCCTCGGCATCTCCAGCGTCGAAGCCCTCGAAGGCGCGACCGTGGAGGACTTCCAGGAAAGCGGCATCCCGACCGAGGAGGTCGAAGCCGTCCTCGCCGCCTACGCCAAGGGCCGCCGTTCCTAATCCTCCCGCCTTCCACCCGCCCGACATCCTCCGCCCGCGCCCATGACCGAGAAGAAGAAATCCGAAGCCAAGAAGCCCGCGGCCACGCAGCGTTTCAGCGACGTGGCCAAGGAGCTCGGCCTCGAGGTCAAGGCGCTGCTCGCCCTGGTCGACCAGTTCGTGGTCGCCCATCCCGAGTACAAGGACTACGTCTATATCGACGGCAAGAAACCGGCTTCCTCCAGCAACTTCGGCAAGACCTACCGCGACGACTTCCTGACGTTCGCGGCCGACAAGCTCCCGAAGAAGGCCGAGCCCGCGCCGGAACCCGTCGTCGAGGCGCCCAAGGCGCCGGAGCCGGCCAAGCCCGTCGCGCCCGTCGCCAAGCCCGCCACGCCGCCCGCGGTGAGCCTGCCGCCGCGCCCGTCGATCGCCCCGACGCCGCCCCCGTTCGCC
>JBJTAX010000047.1:0-3661 GCA_046091055.1 Verrucomicrobiota bacterium
GCCTGGCTCTTCGAGCTTACCCTTGATTTCCGGCAGGGTCCGCAGGCGGATCTCCTTCTGCTCGCCTTCCCCACGGGTGACGACCCAGTCTTTGCCGAAGCGCTGCAGATACTTGTCCAAGGCGACGGCGCCGTTCTTGGACTTATGCACCTTCAGCCACTTATCGTGATCGGCGATGATGTTATGGTCCGACAGCGCCAAGAAGGCGTAGCCATGGGACTTATACCAATCGGCGACCATTTCCGGGAAATCATCTCCGTCGCTCCAATAGGTATGGGTATGAAGGTTGCCCTTGTACCACTTGACCTCATCGGGATCGGGCTGGACGGTGCACGCGACCAAGCCGCATAAGGCAAGCAGACGGAGGAGGGGCATGCCTTAAACAAAACCAAAAGGATGACTGAGTCGAGTGCTGGGTCGATGACAGATGACTGAATCGATGCCCGATCACCCGGGCCGCCACCTGCCACCCGTATCGGTGCCGTCCCCTATACTCTATACTCGAACCTCGCTCGTATTCTGGCCACCGAGCCTCTGAGCCTCCGAGCCTCTAACTTGCGGCCTTCGTGCCCTCCGGCCCTCGTGTCCTCCTGTCCTCGCTTTGTGTCTCCCGTGTCCCCATGTCACCTTGCCCACGTGTCCCCTATCTCATCATTCATCCTTCATCTTTCATCCCTTATCTGCCATCTGTCCTCCGTCATCTGTCCTCCGTCTTAATGCCCCCCACCCGCCACATCGCCGTCCTCGGCGGAGGAGCCGCCGGCTTCTTCGCGGCGATCACGTGCGCGGAGGCCCTCGGCCAGACCGGTAAGGTCACGCTCTTCGAGGCCACCCCTCACCTGCTCGCCAAGGTCCGCATCTCCGGCGGGGGCCGCTGCAACGTCACCCACTCCTGCTTCGAACCGGCCGAACTGGTGAAGAAATATCCGCGCGGCGGCCGCGAACTCCTCGGCGCCTTCCATCGCTTCCAGCCGCGGGATACCATCGAGTGGTTCGGGTGCCGCGGCGTGGCCACGAAGACCGAGGAAGACGGGCGCATGTTCCCGACGACCGACGACTCCGGCACGATCGTCGATTGCCTGATGTCCGCCGCCGCCCGCGCTGCCGTGACGATCCGCACCTCCACCCCCGTCCGCACTGTCATCAAGGACGCCGAGACCTTCCGCCTGACCCTCGGCAACGGTTCGACCGAATCCTTCGACCGAGTCATCATCGCCACGGGCGGCAACAAAGCCTCCGGCGGCCTGGCTATCGCCGAGTCCTTCGGACACTCCATCGTCCCCCCGGTCCCCTCGCTCTTCACGTTCCACATCACCGACCCCCGCCTGACCGACCTGGCCGGTGTCTCGGTCGAAAACGTGGCCGTGACCGCCCCAGGCACGAAGCTCAAGACGGACGGTCCGGTCCTAGTCACCCATGCCGGCCTCAGCGGCCCCGGCATCCTGAAACTCTCCGCCTGGGGCGCCCGTGAGTTCGCCGAGAAGAACTACGCCTTCCCGATCTCGCTCCACTGGACCCCGCCCCATACCCGCGATTCGCTGGTCAAGGCCCTCTCGGTCGTCCGGGAACAGAACGCCCGCAAGCAAGTGACCACCTTCAGCCCGGTCGCGATGCCCCAGCGCCTCTGGGAGCGCCTCGTCATCGCCGCCGGCATCCCGACCACCACCCCCTGGGCCCACGTCAGCAACCCGGCGCTCCAAGCTTTGGCCAGCCAGGTCACCTCCGCGGAGTTCCAGGTCGACGGCAAGAGCATGTTCAAGGATGAGTTCGTGACCTGCGGCGGGGTGAAACTCTCCGAAATCGACTTCCAGACGATGCAAAGCCGCAAATGCGCGGGCCTTCACTTCGCGGGCGAAGTCCTCGACGTCGACGGCGTGACCGGCGGCTTCAATTTCCAGAACGCCTGGACGACGGGATATCTGGCCGGCTCCGCCTGCGCAGTTTAGAGTAGATGGCTGAGTCGATGGCAGATGACAGAGTGCTGCGTCGATGACTGAATAATGGCGTCCGCCACCCGCGACGGCTCGCTCACTCAAGCGGAACCCGGAGACCGGCATATTTGCCCTGGTCTTAGGTAGGGATGACCGGCTCGGTCATCCGCAGGCGCGCGGGCCGCATGCCCCTACCTTTGACACTCCGCCAACCATCCGGTTTACCTATGGTGCCCCCTTTGACTTTCATCCCCGTGTCCCCATGTCCCCTTGCCCACGTGTCCCCTCGTGCGGCTTCGCCGCACGGTCATTCCGAATTCAGATGCAGCTTCGACGAATACCCGTGTTCGCCGAGATCGCTCACCGACACGAGCATCCGCAGCTTCGGCGAGCGGCCAAGGCCGCGCACGTCGATCGTGCTTTCGCTCAGTTCGAGCTCCCGGAGTTCCAGGCGCCCTTCGTTCACCGGGCTTTCACCGGTGCGGGCTGGCGCGACTTCGATCAGCGCGAGCACCGTGATCAGCACTATCTTCATCACCGACACTAGTGAAGAGTAGTTCATGGCAGTTAATGTATCTCTAAGACAGTCCGACGTACCCCAAAGTTCGCGACTAGGCTAAACAGCCTATCATCAGCCCCGCTGATGCTCGGCCGCCCTCTCATAAGATTCTTAATCCCAACCCCTGCCTGGAGGTAGGGATGACCGGCCCGGTCATCCTCTGCATCCGCGGGCGCGCGGGCCGCACGCCCCTGCCAGATGAGATGACTGCGTCGATGACAGAGGACTGAATCGATCGTCCGCCACCTGCCGCCCGAGACCGCCACCCGAAACGGTGTCATCCTCCCCTATACTCAATACTCCATTCTCGATACTCGCGCGATTCATTTCAGGTGACGGGTGACGGCCACAGCGATCAGCCCGTCGTGAGTCAGCCGTTCGGCCTTCAGCCGCCGGAGGCCGGGTGCTAACACCCGATAGCAGAAAGGCCGGCACCTGAACTCCCGATGCCCGTGCCCGTCACCCGACACCCGGATCTGTATGTCTGCTATACTCAATACTCCAAACTCGATACTCGCGCGTATCCTGGTCCACCGAGCCTCTGAGCCTCTGGCTTGTGTCGATGGATACCTTGTCAACGTGTCAACATGCCAGCATGCCCCCTCGCGCAAATGCGAGTCCCCTTGTCACCATGTCCACGCGCCCCCTCCGTGGCCTCCTGCCGCGGCACAAAAAAACCCGCCACTTGCGTGACGGGTCGATGGGTCGCGGTTGCCCGGTTCCGGAAAGGAAAGCCGATTAGGCCTTCTTCTTTTTCTTTTCGCCCTTCTTCTTGGGCTCGTCACCCTTGGGGGCCTCGGCGGCAGCGGCGACGGAGAGGACCTTGGTCTTCACGTGCTTGTCGACGTTGACTTCGACGGCCTTGCCCTTGAGGTCGGCGACCTTGTCGGCGCCTTCGGTCTCAGGGGTGAGGGTGAAGGAGGTGTCCTTGCCGGCGACGGTCACGACGAGCTCCTTCTTTTCGGAGTCGTAGGACTTGACGGTGCCCTTGGAGGAGATCTTGGCGCCACAGCCAGCCTGAGCGGCGGCAGCGAGGGCAAGAACGGTGAGGATGCTGAGGATGTTCTTCATATTGGATCGGGGATAGAACCCCTACATTCCCCCGAAAGTTGCGAAAGGCAAACCACAATCGGGGTTGAATCCCTAATGTCGCCCAACCATCGTCCCCCCA
>JBJTAX010000048.1:0-5238 GCA_046091055.1 Verrucomicrobiota bacterium
AGTCGGAATAACCGATCATCACCTGCTGCGTCAGGCCGTCGGTCAGGCCGGCATCGCGGCGGGCCTTCAGCGTCCGCTGGGTCATCGGGTGCGAGAGGAACGCATCCATGATTCCGGTGCTGCGCTCGAGGTCGCCGATGGTCTCGAAGAGCGGGACGACCGGCAGCAGGCAGTAGGCGTCGTCCGAACCGCCGGCGGTCAGACCGGCCTCGCGGGCGAGAAGGTAGACGGACAGCAGGTCCGAGACCGAGCGGGTCATGCTGACGATCAGCGAACCAAGGCCGGCGGAGCCGTACTGGTCGATGTGCGTGGCGAGGGCGCGATGGCAGGCCACGACGGCGTCGGCCTCGGGGCCGATGCTGGCCTGCTCGCGGAGGAACGGCCGCGTGGAGCGGAGTTCCGAGTCCAGGAAGCCGAGGCGGCGGGATTCGTCCCATTGGGCGAAGTTGGCGTCATCCTGCCCGGTGGCGGCGAGGAGCTGGCCGATGGCCTTGTCGTGGAAGGCGCTGTTCTGGCGGATATCCAGGATCGCCATGTGGAAGCCGAACGTGCGCAGGAAGCGCAGCAGAGGGTCGAGTTCGGCCCGGGCGATGCGACCGGCGCCGACTTCGATCAGCGTCTCGCGCAGGAACAGGAGGTCCGCGATGACGCCGTCCGGGGTACGATGCTGTCCTTGGCCGAGCGCGCCGACCGGATTGGGGAGGCGCAGGCGGATGAGGTTGACGTACTGGCGCCAGGTCTCGCCGACGTTGCGCTTGAGCGCGGCCTCGCCGGCTTCGCCATGGGCGGCGGCGTGCTTCTCGACTTGACGGATGAAGACCGCGGGCGGCTCCTGGAGGTGGTCGCCCAAGGACAGTCGCTGGCCGAGGGTCTCGAGCCGCTCATTGCAGATGGCGATGGCGGTCGAACGGAAGAGGTTGAGGGCGCGGGCGGTGACCTCCGCCGTGACCAGCGGGTGGCCGGCGCGGTCGCCTCCGACCCAAGTGCCGAGGACGATCTGGGGCAACGAGTCCGGGTGTTCCACGCGGGCGGGATCCAGGCCGGCTTCTTCCCAGGCCTGACGCAGGCGCAGGTCCATGCTGACCACGGCGTCGGGGAAGACCTTGGAGAGGAAGTAGTTGATGTTGCGGAGCTCCGACTGGACCTCGGGCTTCTGGTGGTAGAATTCGCCGGTACGCCAGAGACGCTCCAGCGCGACCTTGATATCCTCGCGGATCGCGCGCTGCTCGGCGGCTGTCCACATGTTGTTCTCGCGGCGGACGAGGAGCTTGTAGATCTCGCGGTGGATCTCGAGGACGGTGGCGCGCTTGGCTTCGGTCGGGTGCGCGGTGAGCACGGGCTCGACGCGCATGAGGTTGAGGCGCTTGGCGATCTGCTTGTCGGTCAGTCCGGCGTCGACGAGGGCGCGGAGCGCGCGTCCCCAGGAACCGGGGTCGGAGGCGAGGCCATGCTTGTCCTCGCGGAGCCGCTTGGACTGGGCGGAGGCGTTCTCCTCGACCATGTTCAGAAGCTGGAAGGCGATCGAATAGGCCTGGACGCCGCGGTAGGAGAAGAGCTGCACGCCGCGCAGCTTGCGCTTGCCCATCCACGGCAAGGTGCCGGCGAGATCCTTGTGGTCGAGCGGCTCGAGCACCTCGACGAAACACGTCATCATGAAGTCGAGGTCCTTGTCGACTTTCTTAAGCCCGCGGGCGAGGTCGTTGCTGATGGCCATGCGTCGAGAGTAGTAGCACGGGGGTCCGAAAACCCGCAACCGCAAACCCCCTCGGCTTGCTTCTCCGCCCGACCGCCGTTTGATGAAAACTCGTCATGGCGGATTCTCGGCTCACCCTCCCCGACCTCTGGCAGCAGGAAGCCCTCCGCGCCTTGCGGCAAGGTGAGGACGTCGTCATCCAAGCCCCGACCGGCGCCGGCAAGACCTACGTCTTCGAACTGCTCATCCGCGGCGGCCACCGCGGCCAGGCGGTCTACACGGTGCCGACCCGGGCCTTGGCCAATGACAAGCGTGCCGAATGGCTCGCCCTCGGCTGGGACGTGGGCATCGCGACAGGGGACGTCAGCGCCAACCTCGGCGCCCCGGTCATCGTGGCCACCCTCGAAACCCAGCGTCACCGCTTCCTGGAAGGCCGCCACCCGGACCTGCTGGTGGTCGATGAGTACCAGATGCTGGCCGACGCCCGTCGCGGAGCCGCCTACGAGACCGTGCTGGCCATCGCCCCGCCCACGACCCAGCTCCTGCTCCTCAGCGGCAGCGTCTCCAATCCCAAGGCCGTCGCCGAATGGCTTCGCAGCCGTGGCCGGAAGGTCACCCTCATCGAGGAACACACCCGGCCGATCCCACTCGAGGAGATCTCCCTCGACGCCCTGGAGACCCGCGAGCCCACCAGCATCAAAGGCCATATCGCCCGCGCGGTCATCCGGGCCGTCCTCGCCGACCTCGGCCCGATCCTGGTCTTCGCCCCCCGCCGCCGTGCCGCCGAGCAGATCGCCCGGGACATCGCGGCTGGCCTGCCCTTGGGCAATGGCCCGCAACTCTCCCCCAGCCAACGCAACCTCGCCGGCGACGACCTCAACCGCCTGCTGCGCCAAGGGGTCGGGCTCCACCACAGCGGGCTCACTTTCGAACAGCGGACCGAACTCATCGAACCTTGGGCCAAGGCGGGCAAGTTGAGCGTGGTCGTGGCCACGACCGGCCTCGCCTCGGGCATCAACTTCTCGCTGCGCTCGGTGCTGGTGACGGACCGACGTTACGCGGCCGATCACGCCGAGCGGGAGATCCGTCCCGACGAACTGCTGCAGATGTTCGGCCGCGCCGGCCGCCGCGGCCTCGACGACCGCGGCTTCGCGCTGTGGACCGGCGACAGCCCGCGCCTCGGCGAAGCCAAGCCGCTGCAACTGAGGCGGAGCGAAGACCTCGACTGGCCGGCCGTCCTGTCGGTCATGCGCCGCGCCGAAGACCCCCAGGCCGCCGCCCGGTCGCTCGCCGCCGCCCTCTTCACCCGTGAGCCGATCGACCTCGCGTTGGATCGCTTGGACGAAACCGCCGTGCCGAGCGACGCCCCTGAACCGGTCGCCGGCGCGACCCGGCAGATCCACGAGATCCTCGGACGCAATGGGACCTGGCAACGCGAACGTCCGACGCACATGGTCCCGCTATCGCAGGCGCTCATCTACGTGAAGGAGGCCTGGTATCCGGCGCTTTCTAAGCCTGACTCATTGCGCGCCTTGCCCTGCGGCACTCCCTGCAAGCTAGGGACCGGGGACGAGGTCCGCTATGGACGCACCATCACGCTGGCGCATTTCCCGAAGGAGGCTGGCACGTCCCAGCTCACCCCGGCGGACTGGCTGCTCAAGGCCCTGCGTAAGCTCGACGACGGCCGCAGCCGGCCGCGCACCTGGCAACTGGAGCTCCTCGAGAAAGAGATCCTCCCGCTGCTCCCCCGCCTCACCCAGGGCGGCGTGCCCGTCGGCGGACTCTTTCTCGGCCGTGACAGCGTGCAAGTGAAACTGGATTACTCGCGCGCGAACGTCCGCGTCTGGCCTGACGCCGACAACCATCCGCTCATCAATCCTCCGCGTCGGTCCGTCGCGAAGCAGGACATCAACCTGCGCGAAGTCCTCGGCGGCGGCACGCTGCACACCGCCCGCGCCGGCCGGCTCTGGAAGAAGCTCGGCCTCATCGACGCTTCCGGCCGGCCGACCGACCGCGGCCACGTCGCTTCGCTCTTCCAGCACGGCGAAGGCCTCGCCGTGGCCGCGGCGCTCGAAGACCACGCGTACGACGCCCATGCGCTCGCGTGGGATCTCGCCGAACTGCGGGCCGGCGAACGCGTCGCCGCTGCGGGCCGCAATTCCAGCCGCCTCGGGGCCTGCTGTCGCCTGACCTATAAGTCACTTTCCGCCGATGGCTACCTGCGCGAAGGCCTGCCGGTCGGCTTCGGCGAAGGCTGCGCCGAGGTGCTCAAGGGCTTCGCGCTGCATGGAAAGATCCCGCCGGCCGACGCCGACGGCCAAGGCCCCGGCCCAGGCGACCTCGAACGCGCCGTCCTCGAATGGCGGAGCACCTTGCAGCTCATCGCGCACGGCCCGGCCCACCCGTCGGCGCGCTGGCAGCAGCTGCGCGCCGCGGCCCAGGACGTCCTCGGACGGATCGTCGGCCCGGCTCCGGCGCCGCGCTGAGGCTTACTTGCCGAGGATGGCCTTGGCGGCGGCCGTGGCCATCTCGCCGGCGCCCGCGGTGTTCGGATGCACGCGATCCGGCAACATCTCGGGGTTCTTCTCGAGCGCCGCGTGCATGTCGATCACGCCGCAGCCGAGTTCCTTGGCCAGCGCGTCGACACGCGGGATCTCTTTCCGGATATTCTCTTCGTTGATGCCGTAGTTGCCCTGGCCGGGGACCGGCACGGGACGGCAGACGAACACCTTCGGTCGGGATTTGAGCGACTGGAAAGATTTCACCAGCTCGCGGTAGTCGGCGACGAACTCCGCCTCGTGCTTCCAGTTCTGCGGCTTGGCATCGTTGGTGCCGAGCATGATGATCACGATCGCCGGCTCCATCGCGAGGGCGGCCTGATACATCTTCTCGTTCCAATAAGGGAAGTCGCCTTTCTTGAGCAGAGTACGTCCGCTGACGCCGAAGTTGCCGACCTCATAGCCGTCGCCGAGCATGGCCCGAAGCTGGGCCGGATAGGACTGGCCGGACTTGGCGCCGACGCCCTGGGTGATGCTGTCGCCGACGCAGGCGACTTTGATGGGTTCGGCGGCGTGGGCGGTCATGAGCGAAAGCAGGGCGAGGAACACGGGGCGCCTGGGGCTCCCCCAATCAAAGCCGCTCCAGGGCCTTTCCAAGGTCGAAGTCGCGGCTTTTTCCCTTCCCTGCGGCCCATCGGAGCGCTAGGCTGGGCAGACAGTCATACATGTGCGTTCGCACGGAGCGATCCGTGAGGAAAGTCCGGACACCACAGGGCAGGATTCCCGCCGCAAGTCGGGGCACGTCGCAAGACGTGACGGATAGTGCCACAGAGAAGATACCGCCTCCTCCGCAAGGAACGAGGTAAGGGTGAAAAGGTGGAGTAAGAGCCCACCGCTCGAAGGGTGACCGACGAGGCAAGGTAAACCCAATCCGGTGCAAGACGAACAGGGACCGTCCGAGGTCGCCCACCAAGGTCCCGGGTTGTCGCACCGCCGCAAGGCGGGTCCGCAAGGTCAGAGAAATGAACGCGCAGGGGATCGGCGAGA
>JBJTAX010000049.1:0-8083 GCA_046091055.1 Verrucomicrobiota bacterium
GAGGTGCAGCAGGGCGTGGATCCACGAGCCGACGGGCGTATCGATGTCCTGGGCGATGTCGTGGGCCGCCCCCCAGTCGCCATGCTTGATGAACCAAAGAGACTGCGCCTCGCGCGAGAGGCCGCGAGGCGGCTGAGCATCGGCTTCCGCGGAGGACTTCAGCTGGGCCGGGGTCATGGGTTCGTCGGCAGGCAGGGTTTAGGGCGTGGTCCCATCCAAGCTTGGGGTGAGGTCAAGGCAAGGCGAGTTCATCCCGGGGGCTTGCGTCTGCTTGGTCGTGGCGACAAGATGAGTCAATCCTCCTCATGCGCCTGCTCGCCTTGCTCCTGGCCTCTCCGCTCCTCGCCGCTGATTCCCCGGTCGTCCTCGGTCACGGGGCGGCTCGTTATTCCCTCGACCAGGGTTGGGCGAAGGCCGACCCGGCGGTCGCGCCCATCGTCAACGCGCACGCGCTGGCCGAGGACAAGGCGGGGCGCATCTACCTCGTGACGGATCACCCGAAGAACGACTTCATCGTCTTCGAGAAGGACGGCCGTTACGTCCGTTCGATCGGTGCCGGAGTCGGCGGCGGTCATGGTCTGGAAATCTTCGAGCAAGGCGGAGTGGAGTAACTCGTGCATGTCGACTCCGGCTGGCATATGGCGGCCGAAGGCTGGAACCCCTCCGCGGTCGAAGGGCGCGTCACGCTGCTGACCACCGACGGGAAGGTCGTGCGCAAGTTCCCCACGCCGAAGGAGCTCGGCCTGAGCGACGGCAAGTTCATGCCGTGCGATGTGGCCTGGACCCCGGCGGGCACCCTGCTGGTCGCCGACGGCTATGGCTCGAACTTCGTCTACGAGTTCTCGCTCGAGGGTAAGCTGCTCAAGAAGTGGGGCGGGCCGACGAAGGACGCCGCCAACCTCAGCAACGCCCACGGCATCTCCATTGATGCCTCCGATCCGCGCGGCCCGCTGGTCTGGGTGCCGTCGCGCAGCCAGAGCCAGCTCAAGGCGTTCACCTTGGACGGCAAGTATGTCGACACCCTCGACCTTCCCGGGGCTTTCGCGGGTCAGCTGTGCTTCCGCGGCGACAAGATCTATACGGCGGTCTGCTGGAGCAAAGACGCCCAGGGTAAGCGCCTCGCGCAGTCCGGCTTCCTGCTCGTCCTGGATCGCGCCACCAAGAAGGTCCTCAGTGCGCCGGGTGGCAACGAGCCCACGTATGTCGACGGCAAGCTCCGGCCGCTCACGCAGGACCAGCCGATCTTCAAGCACGGCCATGACCTCTTCGTCGATTCCGCCGGCGACATCTATCTCGGCGAATGGAACGCCGACCGCCGTTACCCGTCGAAGCTGACGCTGGTCAAATAACTCAGCTGATCAGCAGCAAGCGCGGTGAGCCGGGAGGGTTCTCCGGGGCGCGGTGGACGCAGGGCGGCACGGGGCTTCCGGGCCAGCGCGTGGCGATGCGCCAGAGCGCGAAGTTGCCGAAGGGGTAGGGCGTCGCGCCGGGCTTGGGCGCGTAGTGCGAGTCGTAGCTGTGCTCGTACAGGAACTCGGCGAAGCCGGCGTCGTCCGCCCCGACGTATTCCTTGAGCAACTCCGCGCGGATCTCGGGTATCTCGACCTTGAGCAGGGCATATTCGTCGCGGAGGCCTTCGCTGCAGGCGCCGTGGTAGGTGCAGAGCCAGGTGTCGACCTCGACGGGCGCGCTGTCGACATGGAACGACGTGACGTCGGTCGGCACGACGCCGGCGTCCGGCCCGCGCACGCAGTCGTAGACGCAGTTGAGCGACGGGGCGAGGTCATGGGCGCGCAGCCGTTCCTGGTCGGCGAGCATCGCTTCGGCGGCGAGCCTTCCGGCGGGCGTCAGGTCGAGCGCGCGGAGGCGTTCGTCCTCGATCGCCACGATGCCTTCGCCCGGGCCGAGCTTCGCGATCACCTCGGCGTAGTCGCCGGGCAGCGTGCGTTCCCAGCAGAGCGCGTTGACGCCGTCGGCGAACCGCGTGGTCCGCAGGGCTGCGAAGCTGCCGACGTGGCGGACGCTCACTTCAGCGCGAAGCGCTTGGCGAACTCCTTGGCGAGCGCGTCGTAGGCGACGGCGCCCGGGGAGTGGACGTCATACTGGAAGATCGTCTGGCCGTGGCTCGGGCACTCCGACAGGCGGATCGTGCGCGGGATCATGGCGTCCATCACGAGGGCGGGGAAGTGGGTCTTCACTTCCTCGACGACCTGGCGCGACAGCTTCGTGCGCACGTCATACATCGTCATGATGATCGCGCCGACGGTGAGCTTGTCGCTTGCGCCGGCGGCCTTGAGCTGGTCGACCACGCCGAGGATCTGGCCGAGGCCTTCCATGGCGAGGTATTCGGTCTGCAGGGTGACGATCAGGTGGTCGGACGCGCCCAGCGCGTTCATCGAGAGCATCCCGAGCGCGGGAGGGCAGTCGATGAGGATGGCCTTGTACTTGCCGGAGGCGATGACGGGCGCGAGGGCTTCGCGCAGGCGGCCGAGGTAGTTCTCGGCCTGGGCGAGCTCGGATTCGACGGCGGCGAGGTCGACTTCGGAAGGGATGAGGTCGAGCTTCTCGGTCGAGGTCGCGACGATCATGTCGGCGGCCTTGGCTTCGCCGTGCAGGACCTTGTAGAGCGACTTGCCCTCCGTCTTCTCGATGCCGAGCGCGCTGGTCGCGTTGGCCTGGGCGTCGAGGTCGATGATGAGGGTCGGTACGCCCAGGCGCGCGAGGCCGGCGCCGAGGTTCACGGTGGTGGTCGTCTTGCCGACGCCGCCCTTCTGGTTCGCGATGGAGAAGACCTTGGCCACTTAGGCGTCCTCGATGGGGCGTTCGACTTCGGTCGGGGCTTCGTAGTCGATGCCGGCGAGGCCGAAGCCGAAGTTCTTCATGAAGTCGGACTGGTAGCCGGCGAAGTCGGCGTGCGCGTCGAAGGTCTCCGTCGTGACCTGGGGCCAGGCGTCGAAGACGGCCTTCTGGACTTCGGGCGTCATCTCCCAGTCGTCGATGCGGACGCGGCCCTGCTCGTCGAAGTCGAGCGCGTTGCCGTTGTACATCTGCTTCTCGAAGAGGCGCTGGATCTGCTCGATGCAGCCTTCATGCGTGCCCTTGGCCTTCATGATCTTGAACAGCAGCGAGACGTAGAGGGGGACGACCGGGATGGCGGAGCTGGCCTGCGTGACGACGGCCTTGTTGACGGACACGAAGGCGCGGCCGCGGTGGAGCTTCATGAGGCCGTCGATCTTGCGGCCGGCGCGTTCGAGGTCTTCCTTGGCCTTGCCGATGGTGCCGTCCTTGTAGATCGGCCAGGTCACCTGCGGCCCGATGTAGGAGTAGGCGACCGTCTGGCAGCCTTCCTTGAGGACGCCGGCGCCGTCGAGGGCGTTCATCCAGAGCTCCCAGTCTTCGCCGCCCATGACCTTGACCGTCTGCGCGATGTCGTCGGCGGAAGCGGTCTCGAGGGTGACCTCGTTCACGACCTTTTTGTCGGTGTCGAGGTTCTTGGCGTGGAACGGGGCGCCGGTCGGCTTGAGGACGGACTTGTAGGTCACGCCGTCCGGAGCGGTGCGACGGGGGGAGGCGAGGGAGTAGACGACGAGGTCGACCTTGCCGCCGGGCATCTTGGACTTGATGGCCTCGATGACCTGGGCCTTGAGCTCGGCCGAGAAGGCGTCGCCGTTGATCGAGACGGCCTTGAGGCCGGCCTTCTTCGCTTCAGCGTGGAAGCCGGCGGTGTTGTACCAGCCGGGGGAGCCGGGCTTGTCGCCTTCGCCGTTGCGTTCGAAGAACACGCCGAGGGTGGCGGCGCCGGAGCCGAAGGCGGCCGAGATGCGGGAAGCCAGTCCGTAGCCCGTGGAGGCGCCGATCACCAGGACCGACTTGGGTCCGCCCTGGATGGGCTTGCGGGACTTCACGTAGGCGACCTGCTCACGGACCGCCGCGGCGCAGCCGTCGGGGTGGGAGGTGATGCAGATGAACCCACGGACGCGAGGCTTCAGGACTTGCTGGGACATAGTCACACCTTTGGAGGGGGAGGGGCTGAGTTCAATCTGGAATTGGCAGTTAAACATAGGTGGTGGCGGTTGGCGGTTAGGGCGGCATGAAAAAGAGGGAGGGAGAATCTGGGGGCTGGGCGTGGGTGGAATCGTTAGGGCCGGGATAGGTAATCGCGGGAAGTGCGCCGAGAGGATGATTCCTGATGATGGCTGTCTATGCATCCCCAAGAGAATCCCAAGGTGGTCAGTTATCGCGACCTTTCGGCATGGAAGGCCGCCAAGGCTCTGGCGGTCGAAGTCTATCGAGTCGTGAACGTCGCGGCGGTCCGGAACGACTTCGCGCTTGTCGATCAGTTGCGCCGGGCGGCGATCTCCGTGCCCTCGAACATCGCCGAAGGCGCCGGCCGGGGTACGAATCAGGACGCCTTGAGGTTCCTGTATATCGCGCGAGGCTCGCTGGGAGAGTTGCGCACCCAGGTGGAGGTGATGCAAGAGGCAGGCCTGCTGGACGCCCGTATCTGCGACTCCTTGCTCGGGCGTGCCGAGGAAACTGGCCGTCTCCTCGGTGGCCTTGTGCGTTTCCGTGCCTCTCGTCGCGACGGTGATGCGGAGGCTCCTTCCCCCGCCAAGCCACCTGCGCCTTCGTTTCGTCCTCCTGAGGCACGCCGCTAGCCTTTAAGTGCTTCACGGGGTTCATAACCCTTGCGTGTGAGGGGCGGTTACGGATTGTTGCGTGCCTTGCGGTCCAACCGCCAACCGCTAACCGCCAGCCGCTTTCACCTTACTTATGTTCAGCTCGAGACTTTCGTTCGCCGCCGAGACCAACGCCTTGATCAAGGCCAAGGCGAAGCGTCTCGCCGCCGGGCAGTCGGTCCTCGACCTCTCTGATTCCAATCCGGCGAACGTGGGCTTCGCTTGGTCGGCCGCCGACCTCGGTCTGCTGCTCCGCCGCGACGGCGTCCAGCGTCAGGATCCCAATCCGCTCGGCATGGCTTCGGCCCGCACGGCGATCTCCGATTACTATTCTGCGCGCGGCGCCCGCGTGCCGGCCGAGCAGGTCTTCCTGACCGCGAGCACGAGCGAGGGTTACTCCTGGATCTTCAAGCTGCTCTGCAATCCGGGCGACGAGGTCCTCGTGCCTGAGCCCGCGTATCCTTTGCTCGAGGTCATCGCCGCGCTCGAGGGCGTGACGCTCCGTCCCTACCAGCTCGTCCCGCACGCCGGGGAATGGGTCATCGACGCTTCCACGCTGAGCGTCAGTCGCCAGACGCGCGCGATCGTCTGCATCAATCC
This sequence comes from Verrucomicrobiota bacterium, assembly GCA_046091055.1. Lineage (GTDB taxonomy): Bacteria > Verrucomicrobiota > Verrucomicrobiia > Opitutales > UBA953 > UBA953. The sequence goes on from JBJTAX010000049.1 coordinate 5,280, forward strand.
GTCCAACCCGACCGGCGCCTTCGTCGGTCGCCGCGATCGTGACGTGCTGCGCGGCTTCGCGCTCAAACACGGCCTCGCGATCGTGTGCGATGAGGTCTTCCTCGATTACCCGGCCGAAGGCGTCGCCTCGCCGGGCACCTGGGCGGGCGAAGCGAACGTGATGACGTTCGTCCTCAGCGGTCTCTCCAAGGTCGCCCTCGCGCCGCAGCTCAAGCTCGGCTGGATCGTCGTCGCGGGGCCCGCCATCTCGATGCTCGAGGCTTGTCGTCGCTTGGAGCATGTCGCCGACGCCTTCCTCTCGGTGAACACCCCCGCCCAGCTCGCCTTGCCGGATCTTCTGCGTCGGGTCGAGCCGCTCCGCGTCCGGGTGCGCACCCGCGTCGCCCAAGGGGAGGCCACCCTCCGCGCTTGGGCTGCCTCGACGGCCGTCGGCTGCACCGTGCTCCCGCGCCCGGCTGGCTGGACCGCCATCCTCACCTTGCCCCCGGGCGTCCATGAGGATCGTTTCCTGATGAACGCCCTGAGCGAGGGCGTCTGGGCTCATCCTGGCTACTTCTACGGCATGCCGACGACCATCCCGAGCGTCGTTTTGAGCCTTTTGACCCCTCCGGACGCCCTTTCGGCCGGATTGCAGGGACTTGATCGGGCCTTACGTCGGACCTGAGGGGGTAATTACCGCTTGCCAACGGCTCCGGCACTCCTTTGCTCCGACTTTCCTAAAGGAGCCCGAACACCATGTCCCGTATCTGCAGCGTCACCGGCAAGCGCCCCGTCAAGGGCCGCCGAATCATTCACCGCGGTCAGTCCAAGAAGAGCGGCGGCATCGGCTTCCAGCTCGTGAAGCAGACCAAGCGCACGTTCAAGCCGAACGTCCAGCGCATCCGCGTCCTCCAGCCTAACGGCTCGGTGAAGCGCCAGTGGGTCTCGGTCAAGGCCCTCAAGGCCGGCCTCGTCACCAAGGCCTAAGTCCCGGTCTCGTGACCCAGCAAAAACCCGCCGCGATCCGGCGGGTTTTTTGTGCCCGCCTGAGATCGGGATGCCCTAGGCGAATTTCTGCCAGAGCACCGTCCCCCAGACCGACAGGGCGATGACGATGGTCAGGAAGACCGCCGCGCTGCCCATGTCCTTGGCTCGCTTGGCCAGAGGATGACGCTCCAGGGAGATGTGGTCCGTGTTGGCCTCGATGGCCGAGTTGATGAGCTCGACGATGAGGATCAGCTGCAAGGTGGAGAAGAGCAGGGCGCGCTCCGGTAGGCTGACGGGGATGAACCAAGCCGCGATTGAAAGCGGAACGACGACGATCAGCTCCTGCTTGAAGGCTTCCTCGTGCTTGGCGGCCGCGCGCAGGCCGTCCCAGGTGTAACGAAGGGCGTTGAATAGACGGCTGAGGCCCCCTTTGGACTTCATGGACTGTCCATACGGCTCTGGATTGGTCATCTGCGGGCACCTTACCCCCCTGAAATCGCAGGGCAAAGGCATTTTTAGCCCCTAAAAATCGCTTGCCAGAGGGGGGTGCTACCCTAGGTTCGGTGGTTCCCTCATCGGGAAACCCACCATGCGCGACGATTACCTCCAAGATGCCCGTAAAGTCATCCCTGATGCGAACATTCTCATCAATGTGATCTCCAAGCGCGTGAAGCAGCTCCGCAGCACGGCCGACTACTCCGTCCAGCCCCCGAAGTATAACCACACCCTGGGCGACGTGTTCGAAAAGCTTTCCCCTGAGGACATCGCCCTGCGCGAAGTCATCGAAGGCCGTATCTCCTGGGAGTTCCGTCCCGAGGATCGTCTGCCTGCCTAAGGCGGTTTCGTCCGCCAGCCGGTCTCCCGGCGAGTAGCCCTTTCGTCATCCGATGGCCGCCCGCCGAGAGCACGTTCTACCTGAGGTCAATAACCCGAAGGCGGGACGCGACTATTTCATCGGGCCGACCTACGAGGCCGGGATCGTCCTGCGCGGCACCGAGGTGAAGTCGCTCCGCGCCGGCCGGGCCAACATCGCCGACGCCTTCATCAAGATCACCCCGAAGGGCGTGATGCTCTACCACGCGCACATCGCGGAGTACGATTTCGGCAACCTCAACAACCACGCCTCCTACCGGACCCGTCAGCTGCTGCTGAAGCAGGCCGAGATCGAGAAGATCGCCGCTGAGGTCCAGTCGGGCGGTCACGCGATCGTGCCGTTGAAGATCTACTTCAAGCACGGCCTCGCGAAGTGCCTCCTCGCCGTGGGCAAGGGCAAGAAGATGCACGACAAGCGCCAGGACATCAAGGAGCGCGAAGCCAAGCGCGAGATCTCGCGCGCGATGAGCCGACGGAAGTGAAGCCGCCGCTCCATCTCGTCCTGCTCCGCCCGGAGATCCCGCCGAACACCGGCAACGTCGGTCGCATGTGCGCGGTCACGGGCTGCGTGCTGCATCTGGTGCACCCGTTGGGCTTCAAGATCGACGACGCCAAGCTCCGCCGCGCGGGCATGGACTACTGGCACGAACTCGACGTCCGCCATCACGCCGACTGGGAGGCCTTCCTGGCTTCGCCCGGCCGTCCGGAACGCCTCTGGCTCTTCACGACCAAGACGACCCGCGGCCTCTGGGACGCCGAATTCCGCGAAGGCGACGGCCTCGTCTTCGGCAGCGAAAGCTGCGGCGCCGCCCCGGAAGTCCACGCCTGGTTCGGCCGGGAGCGCGAAGTGAAGATCCCGCACTTCAACGACAAGACCCGTTCGTTGAATCTCTCGACCGCCTGCGGCATCGCGACGTACGAGGCGCTGAGGCAGATTAAGTCTAGATGACTGAATCGATTACAGA
>JBJTAX010000050.1:0-2601 GCA_046091055.1 Verrucomicrobiota bacterium
CCCGACGGCGACTTCACCTTGGAGTTCGTCGAATGCATCGCCGACTGCGGCTGCGGCCCGGTCGTCCACGTCGACGCCGCGATGCACGAGAACGTGCAGCCCGCGGACGCCGAGAAGTTCGCCGCCCAGCTCAAGGCCACGCTCAAGGATCCGTCCTACGGCCAGAACGCTCCCGTCCCCGGCACGCCCGAGTGGAACGGCTAATCTAAGATTCTCCGCGACATGCCCGCCGTCGAACGCCCTCTCATCTACGCCAACCTCCGTAAGCCCGGTTACACGGTCGACATCGACTGCTACCTGCGCCACGGCGGTTACGAAGCCCTCAGGAAAGCCGTCGCCCTCAAGCCCGAGGAAGTCTGCAAGGAAGTCGAAGTCTCCGGCCTGCGCGGCCGCGGCGGCGCCGGCTTCCCGACGGGCATGAAGTGGAAGTTCCTCGACCGTAAGTCGGGCAAGCCCGCCTACCTCGTCGTCAACGCCGACGAATCCGAGCCCGGCACCTACAAGGACCGCCAGATCATCTACCAGGACCCGCACCAGATGCTGGAAGGCATCGCGATCACCGCGTGGGCCATCCAGGCCAAGCAGGCCTTCATCTACATCCGCGGCGAGTTCATCCACGGCGCCAAGATCCTCGAGCGCGCGATCGCCGAGGCCAAGGCCAAGGGCTTCCTCGGCCAGAACATCCTCGGCTCCGGTTACTCCTGCGAGGTCGTCGTCCACCGCGGCGGCGGCTGCTACGTCTGCGGCGAGGAGACCGGCCTGATCGAGTCCCTCGAAGGCAAGCGCGGCTACCCGCGCATCAAGCCCCCGTACTTCCCCGCCGTCCTCGGCCTCTACAACTGCCCGACCATCGTCAACAACGCGGAGACGATGGCCCAGGTGAAGCACGTGCTCGCCTTCGGCGGCGCGGAGTTCGCCAAGATCGGCATCCCCGGCGACAGCGGCACCCACATCTGGGGCGTCAGCGGCCTGGTCAAGCGCCCGGGTCTCTACGAGATCGAGGCCGGCAAGGCCACCTTCGGCGAACTGCTCTACGACCTCTGCGGCGGCCCGCTCGACGGCCGCAAGTTCAAGGCGATCATCCCCGGCGGCTCCTCCACCAAGATCCTCAAGTTCGGCGAACGCTTCAAGGGCAAGCTGCCCAACGGCACGGAGTTCGACTGGGCGCTCGAGGACATCCCCCTCGACTCCAACAGCATCGCGGCCTGCGGTACCGGCCTCGGTACGGGCGGCACCATCGTCATCGACGACTCCGTCGAGATGATCCAGGCGCTCTCCAACCTCAACGCCTTCTACGCCCACGAGACCTGCGGCCAGTGCACGCCCTGCCGCGAAGGTTCCCTCTGGCTCTCCCGCGTCTCGAAGCGCATCACGACCGGAGGCGGCCTCGAGACCGACGTCCCCCTGCTGCTCGACATCGCGAACCAGGTGGCCGGCCGCACGATCTGCGCCCACGGCGAAGCCGTCGCGTGGCCCGTCCAGTCCGCCGTCCCGAAGTTCAAGGACGAGTACCTGGAGTCCATCCGCAAGCGCCAGGCCGGCGAACCCGTCCCGAAGCTGAAGCTGATCTGAGCAGGGCCAGAGCTAGGGCTAGGTGATTTTAGAAGGGCCGAACCAACTGCGGTCCTTTTTTGTGCCCCAGCTAATCATCTTGTCTCCGGTTTACCTTTGAGCGCCCGTCATCTCTTCCCGCTACCTGCCACCCGGGGCCGCCACCCGCCACCTGAGGATGGCTCAAACGCTCCGCCATCTGTCCTCTGTCCTCTGTCCTCGATTCAGTCATCCATTCAGCCCTCCTCTCTGTCCTCAACTCAGCCCTCCGTCATTACTACCCCTACCCCTGGGCCTAACCTGTCAGTTCGGTTCTTCCTAACCGCCAACCGCTGTTACCTGTTACTTTTCCTTTACCCTCCCTCCCCCTCCCCTTACCAAATCCGTCCCATGGAATTCAAGAACGTCACCGCCGTCGCCAAAGCCAACGTCTACTTCGACGGCAAGGTCGTCTCCCACACGATCCTCACCGCCGACGGCGCCAAGAAGACGATCGGCCTGATCTACGCCGGCACCTACCAGTTCGGCACCGTCAAGGCCGAGATCATGGAGATCAGCGACGGCTCGTGCGTCGTCGTCCAGGACGGTTCCAAGGAAGAAAAGACCTACGGCGCGGGCACCCACTTCTACGTGGCCCCGAAGTCCGGCTTCACGATCACCGTGCAGTCCGGCATCTGCCAGTATATCTGCAGTTTCATCGGGTAATCCGGCCCGCCGGAGCGGCCGGGGCTTGCCAACGAGTCGGCCCCGCCGAACCTGTCGTCATGTCCGAGCCGACCAGCAGCCTGCCCAACATCCCCGCGCCTATCGCGCGAGAGAAACCATGGGTGCAGCTGAAGACGTTCACGTCCAAGCCCGCGATCTTCCGCTCGATGGTGGGCGAGGTGTCGCCCGACGCCCGCCAGGGCGACGTCGTGACGGCCTACGACAAGCAGGGTTCCTTCATCGGCTACGGCTTCTGGAACGCGGGCGCCCCGATCGCCCTCCGTATCCTCAAGGCCACCCCGGGCAAGCCCGACGACGCCTGGTTCGAGCAAGCTATCCGCCGCG
>JBJTAX010000051.1:0-6124 GCA_046091055.1 Verrucomicrobiota bacterium
GGGAAATCGGCCTCGACCCACTCGCCCCAAGGCTGCGGGGCATAGGTCTTCGTCTTGCGGCCTTCCCGGGTCGCTGGCTTCTTCGCCGGTTCCGCCGCCAGGCAGGTCAAGGCACCGCAGAGCAGGGCGAGGAGAAGACGATTGGGACGCATGGTGAGCAGGGGTGGGGTATCTGTGATCCGGGTCTGGGGCCGCCTAAGGGGAATGTCCCTCATCCCTCCGCTATCGTCTATCCTTAATCTTTTATCACAGCCCCTGCAGCCAGCGCAGGAAGCTGCCTTCTTCCGAGGCCAGGATCGAGAGAAGGTCGCTCCGTTCGTCGGTCCAATACATGATGCGGGCGGGGAATTCGACGGTCTCCTTGGTCACGTCGCGCAGGAGGGGCTGCTGCAGCAGGACCTCGTTACGGGTCATGATGATCCAGTCGGAGCCATAGAACCCGGCGTCCTCGTAGGCCGTGTCGTTGTCGTCGATGGTGATGGCGGGGAAGCCGATCTTATCGGCGATGCGGTAGACCACCGGGTGCAGGTCGAGGTAGCGGTTCGAGACGTGGACGACGATGGCCCCGTCGGGTTTGAGGTGCCGTTGGTAGTGGTCGAAGGCCTCCAGCGTCAGGAGGTGGACCGGGATGGCGTCGCTGCTGAAGGCGTCGAGCACGATGACGTCGTATTGCTGGTCGGCTTCCCGTTCCATCGAGAGGCGGGCGTCGCCCATGACGAGCTCCGTCTTCGCCTTGGAGTCCTTGAGGTAGGTGAAGGTGCTCGTCGCGAGACGGGCCACGTCATCGTTGATCTCGTAGAAACGGAAGGTGTCGCCGGCGCGGCCCCAGGCGGCGAGCGTGCCGCAGCCGAGTCCGATCGCCCCGACGCGGCGCCCGCCGCCCGGCTTATGGGCGCGCAGGAGGCGGCCGATGCCGCTGGTGGAGGTGTAGTAGCTGCTCGGGTCGGTGCGTTTCTCCGGGTCGACGTATTGCAGGCCGTGGATGGTCGCCCCGTGCTGCAGGGTCAGGTGATGCAGCCCTTCATTGTCCGCGTCGTTGTCGTTGACCTTGAGCACCCCGTAGAAGCCACGCGTGGTCGAGAGCGAGCCGCGGAGCGAGTTCGTGGCCACGTCGGCGAGCCCGTAGCCCAAGGCGGCCAGCGCGAGGAAGGGGAACGCCCAGGTCCAGCGGGCCCGACCTTCGCGGAAGGGGAGGGTCGGATCCTGGCGGAGGACGAGGAGCACCAGCGCCGCCGTCAGGAAGAGCGCGAGGTGCAGTTCGAAATAGTCGGGGAAGACGAAAGGCGCGATGAGCGCGACGAACAGCCCGCCGGCGGCCCCGCCCGCGGAGAGCGAGAGGTAGAAACCGGTCAGGCGGCTCGCGCCTGGTCGCAGGCGATAGACCTCGCCGTGGCAGACCATGCAGGCGACGAACATCGTGCCGAGATAGAGCGTGGCGAGCGGGGTGATGTCGGGGTGGGATTCCGCCTGATAGAGGTTCCAGAGGACCATGCCCAGCAGGGCGGCCAGCAACGGCAGCCAGATGCCGCGGTGGTACCAGCGAGGGCTGTCGAAGCTGATGATGAAGGAAAGCAGGTAGAGGCTCAGAGGCAGAACCCAGAGGAAAGGCACCACGGCGATGTCTTGGCAGAGTTTGTTGGTGATCGCGAGGAGCAGCATGACGCCGCAGGCGGGCAGAGCGAACCACAGCAGCTTGCGCCCCGCCGAAGCGGGCGCCTCCTCATCCTCTTGTTTGGTGGCCGTGCCGTCCGCCGCCGCTGACTTCCAGACCTTGAGGCCGCACCAGGCCGTGAGTCCGGCATAGATCGCCAGACCCCAGGACCAGCCGTCGGCCTGCGCTTGGCGGCTCAGCTGGGGTTCGAGGTAGAACGGGTAGATCAGCAGGGCGAGGAGCGAGCCGACGTTGGAAAGGGCGTAGAGGCGATATGGCGATACGCCCGGATTGGCTTTGCTGAACCAAGCCTGCAGGAGCGGGCCGGTGGCGGAAAGAACCAGGTAGGGCAGGCCGAGGCACCCGAGGAGCAGCAGCAGGATATGGCCGGCGGCGTTTGAGCCGTCGGTCGGCTTCCACGCGTCGCCCGGCGTGATCGGCAGCAACGCCACCGCCAACGCCAGCAGCCCCAGGTGGGTGATCACTTGTCGCCGCGGGGTCAGCCGGCTGATGCTGAAGTGCGCGTAGGCGTAGCCGCCGAGTAGCAGCAGCTGGAAGAAGAGCATGCACGTCGTCCAGACGGCCGGTCCGCCGCCGAACCAGGGCAGGATGAAGCGCGCGATCAGCGGCTGGACGAGGAAGATCAGGAACGCTCCCCAGAAGATGGTCAGGCTGAAGGCGAACATGGCGGGGTATGCTTTTGGAACCCCGCCGGGAGACGAAGGTTGGGGCCCAGAAGGCCTAGTCCGGGCACCGGACGCTGGCAACCTCGTTCAGGCCCGGGGGCGGAACTTCAGCACGAGCGATTCATACCCCAGCTTACGTTCGTAGGAATGCTCGGTTTCGGTGCGTTCCTCGGCCGAGACTATCTCCATCCCATCGACGAGTTCGACGCACTTCTGAAGCAGGGTGCGCAGGAGCAGGCGGGCGTGCGGGGCGCCGAGGCAGAGGTGTTCGCCGAAGCCGAACGAGAGGTGCGGATTCGGTCTGCGGTCGATCTTGAAGACGTCGGCGTCAGGGAAGACCGACTCATCGCGGTTGGCCGACGCCCAGCCGAGCGAGACGCGGCCGCCGGCGGGGACTTGTTCGCCGTGCACGGACGTGGCGACGGGGCAGACGCGGCCGATGTGCGTCAGCGGCATGAAGAAGCGGAAGAACTCCTCGCTCGCGTGCACGATGCGCTTCGGGTCTTCGCGCAGGTAGGCCAGGGCTTCGGGGTTGGCGGCGAGGTGACCGAGCGCGCAGGCGAGGGTGTGGATGACCGTGTCGCGGCCGCCGGCGAAGGTCAGGTTGGCGAAGCCCATCATCTCTTCGCGCGTGAGCGGGCGGCCTTGGAAGCGGGCCTGCGTGAGCGCGCTGAAGAAGCAGCGGCCGGGCGCCAGGCTGACCGCGTCGAACTTGCGCGTGAGGTAGTCCTCCAGTTCCACGCCTTTCTTCAGGCCGCCGCGGACGCGGAAGACGTGGACGCCCCAGCCGATCCAGGTGTCGGCCTCGCGTTCATCGGTGTCGAGCAGGTAGGTCAGGGCGCGGGCCTGGATGGGGAGGGCGAAGCCATGCACGATCTCGGTCGTCTCGCGGGCGAGGGCGGCGCGCAGGAGCTCATCGATCAGCGCTTCGACCTTGGCGACCATCTCCGGAAGCTTCGGGCGCTGGAAGTAGGGCTCCGCGATGGCGCGGTATTCCCCGTGCACGGGCGGGTCGGTCTCGATGGGCAGCTGGCGCATCGTGCGGGCTTCTTCCTCCGAGGGGATCGGCACCCGGAAGGGCGCGTCGGAACTATAGGTCTGCCAGTCCTTGGCCGCTTGGCGGACTTCGGCGTGGCGCAGGATCATCGGGATCTGCTCGCCTTGGAATTCGTAGCGCGCGACCGGTCCGGCGGCCCGCTTCTCCTTGAAAGGGTCGGACGGCTTGTGGCCGAAGGGGCATCTGCCGCCGAACATATCCTGATTATTTGGAGTTCTTCGCCTGCGCCGTCTTCTTGGAAGGCGGGCGGAGTTCGTCGGCGCTCCAGGAATTGGGATGGTCGGCGCTCTGCTTGCGCACGCCGGCGACGAATTTGGCGTCGACGGGCGAGGCGTTGTGCTCCCACTCGCGGCGGATATAGGTGAGCACGCTGGCGACGTCTTCGTCGCTGAGCATGCCCATCGGCGGCATGGAGAGGTCCCAGGTGCGGTTGCCGATCTTGATCGGTCCGCCAAGGCCGTTGAGGACGATCTTCGCGGTGACGTCCGGCTTGCCGAGCACCCAGTCGCTGTCGACGAGGGGCGGGGCGAGGCCGTCGAGGCCGTAGCCGTGCGGTTGGTGGCAGGGGGCGCAGAGCGAGGTGAAGATGACTTTGCCCTTCTCGAAGCGCGCCAGTTCGGCCTTGGTGAGCGCGGTCACCTTGGGCGGGGCGGGCGCGCCCGGCTTACCCTTCCAGGCGAGGCGGGACGAGAGCGAGGTGAGGTTCGTGAGGCCGCCGGAGGACTTCACGCTGGCGCGCAGTCTGGCGAGCGGAGCCGGTTCGGAGCTCAGCCAGATCGTCTTCAGCGGTGAGGTCTTCTTGGTCCTCGCGTCACGGATGGTCTGATCGAGGCCGCGCAGGACGGCGTCGCGGAGGTTCGTCCGATCGTCGAGCGTCACGGCGACGGCGAGCATCTGCTCGAAGGCGCCTCCTTTGCCGGCCTGAGAGACGAGCGCGGCCAGGGCTTCGAGCACCGGGCCGGTCTCGGTCAGGTTGGCGCGATCGGCGACCGCGGCGACGGTTTGGGCGAGGGCGACTTCGCGACCACGGGCGCCGGAGAGCGCGCCTTCGCGGATGAGGGCGTTCTTGCCATGTCGGGCGAGGAGTTCGGCGAGCGTGTGATCGGCGGCCGGCTGGTTGGCGGCCGAGAGGCGGATCGCGAGAAGGGCGAGCACGAGCGGGGCAGGATCATCCTTCACCGCAAGCAGGTCGGGGAGAAGGTCCGCCGAGGCCAGGCGCACGGCGGCGGCGCGGACTTGCGCGTCCTGGTCCTTGAGGGCGGCGCGGATTTCGTTCGGCGTGATCGCGCCGAGGCCGTCCAAGGTCCAGAGCGCATGCAGGCGCGTCACGGCGGGAGCGCGGGCGTCGGCGAGCAGGGCGCGCAGGGCGGGGCCGGCGGCCGCGTCGCCGCTTTCGACGAGCAGACGCTGGGCGGCGTCACGGACCCAGCCGTTAGGATGGGAGAGGCGGGCTACGCGGTCGGCGGAGCCGGCCGGCAGGACCGTGTTCGACGGGGCCGCCCTGTCTTCGCGCACGATGCGCCAGATGCGGCCTTGGTTGACGGGCGTCTCGAGCTTACGCGCCTTGATGTTGGCCATCAGGTAATGCGTCAGGAAAGCCGGATGTTGGAGCATGCCGCGATACATGTCCACGACGTAGAGGGCGCCGTCGGGGCCGTTGGCCATCATCACCGGGCGGAAGCGCTCGTCGGTGGACGTCAGGAATTCCGTGCCGGGGTGCGCGTCCTCGGCGGTGATCACGCCGTCCTTCTCGGTCAGCTTGAGGCGCTTCACAAGGTTGGAGGACGGCTCGGGGACGAAAGCGTCGCCGCGGTATTCGGCCGGGAAAGCGTCCCCGCGGTAGATCACGGCGCCGCAGGTGGAGGTCGCGCGAGCCAGCGTGCCGTCTTCGCGCAGGGTCTTGGGGTCGTAGCCGCGGTTGACGCCGGGCGTAGGGTGCGAGGGGTAGACCGACTGGTCCTTCATCACCTGGAAGTTGACAGACGAGGCCGTGCGGAGCAGCGGATTGCGGGAGAAGGCGGCGGCGGGCAGCAGCTCCGCGCGGAGGAGGTCGGAGTTGTAGTTGAAGAACAGTCGCCCGGCGTCGTCCTGGCAGAGGCCCCACTGGCCGCGCCCGAGGCCGGGTCCGCGCTGCCAGGTGTCGCCCAGCGCGCGGAAGCTCACGCCATAGCCCGCGGAGTAGATGCGGTTGTCCATCGCCCACGTCGGCGTATTGGCCATGTGTTCGGGCTGGCCGCCGGAGGTGCCGTAGTCGTCGGCCACGACCGTGCGCGTCTCGGCTCTGCCGTCGCCGTCGAGGTCGCGGCAGAAGAAAAGGTTCGGCGGTTCGGCGACGAGCGCGCCGCCTTTGACCGGCATCACGCCGCGGGGCATCACGAGGTTGTCGGCGAAGGCCGTCGCGCGATCCATGCGACCGTCGCCGTCGGCGTCGGTGAGCAAGGAGACCCGGCCGACCGGTTCTTTTTCCGTCGTGCCGTCGAGGTCGCGCATGTAGCCGCGCATCTCGACCACGAACATCCGGCCTTGGTCGTCGAAACTGATCGCGACGGGCGTCTCGATCATCGGCTCGGCGGCGACGAGTTCGATGCGGAAGCCCGGCGGCAGGCGGAAGGACTTCAGGGCCTCCTCGGGCGACAGCGGGGCGGGGGCGGGCAGGGCGACCTTGAGGGTGACGTCCTTGGGGCCGGCGTTGCCGTTGGGCGGGGCGAAGGCCGGCGGCGCTCCGACAAG
>JBJTAX010000052.1:0-4236 GCA_046091055.1 Verrucomicrobiota bacterium
TCGCCGGCCGCCAAGCCGCACTGGGACATCGCCTGGTTCAACAAGGCGATCGACTTCGAGCGCGGCGTCAAGGTCACCGGCGCGGGCTTCCCGTTCTACGTGGGCGAAATGGCCCGCCTCGTGCGCGCGCTCATCCAGTACTTCCTCGAGGAGGCCGGCGCCAACGGCTACGTCGAGGTCCACTCCCCGTTGCTCGTCAACGCCGCCTCGGCCACCGCCACCGGCCAGCTGCCCGACAAGGAAGGGCAGATGTACCACGCGCATACGGACGACTTCTACCTGATCCCGACGGCCGAGGTGCCGGTCACGAACTTCTTCCGCGACGAGATCCTCGACGAGGCCTCGCTGCCGGTGAAGCGCGTCGGCTATACGCCGTGCTTCCGTCGCGAAGCCGGCAGCTGGGGCGCGCACGTGCGCGGCCTGAACCGCCTGCACCAGTTCGACAAGGTCGAGCTCGTGAAGTGGACGCACCCGGACAAGTCCTTCGAGGAACTCGAGCTGCTCCGCGGAGACGCCGAGCGCCTGCTCCAGAAACTCGACCTCCCTTACCGTGTGCTGATGATCTGCGCCGGCGACATCGGTTTCTCCCATAGCAAGCAGTATGACCTCGAGGTCTGGGCGGGCGGCCAGAAGCGCTGGCTCGAAGTCTCGAGCTGCTCCAATTTCACGGACTTCCAGGCCCGGCGCGCGGGGATACGTTTCCGCCCGAAGGACGGGAAACCCGAATTCGTCCACACCCTCAACGGCTCCGGCCTCGGTCTGCCGCGCGTCCTCGCCGCCATCTTGGAGAACAACCTCCAGGCCGACGGCACCGTGCGCGTACCCGAAGCGCTCCGTCGCTGGTACGGCAAGGAAACCCTTTCGTTCTGACGCCCGCTTTGGATTGGCAGGCCCTCGGCGCGGCCTAGTCTGACCGCGTGCCTATGAGCCTGCCCAGTCCCGACGCCTTGCGTGCGGCCGCCCTGCGGTTGCCGCGGCTGCCGTCGGCGCCCCCGTCGGAGGGACCGGTCGCCGTCGCCGTATCCGGCGGGGCGGATTCCGTCTACCTGCTCTGCGCGCTCTGGGCGGATGAGGCTTTGCGGCCTCGGCTACGCGTCCTGCACTTCGATCATCGCGTCCGCGGCGAAGCTTCGGCCGAGGACGCGCGGTTCGTCATGGCTTTGTCCGAAGCCCTCGGCGTACCGTGCGCGGCCGGCGCGAGGGAAGGGCAGGGGGTCGCGGCGGAAGCGGAGCTACGCGCCGCGCGCGACGGTTTCTTCGCGACGCAGCGCGCGCGGCTCGGTTGCTTCCTGCTCTGCACCGCCCACCACCTCGATGACGTCGTCGAGAACGTCCTGCTCCGGCTTGCCCGCGGCGCGGGTCTCGCCGGCCTCGCGGCGCCGCGCGTCCTCCAGCCTTTCCGCGACGGGCACCGTCGTTGGCGGCCCCTGATCCAGGCCGGCCTCGCCAAGCCGGCCATCCTCGCCGGCCTGCGCGCGACCGGCATCCCCTGGCGGGAGGACGCGACGAACGCCTTGCCGGTCGCCGCACGTAACCGCGTCCGCGCCTGGCTCGCCGCCGGCGGCGTCGAGGCCCTGGGCGAACCTTATGCCGCGGGCTTCGCGCGTTCCGCCCGCATCGCCGGCGAAGCGCAGGCCGCCTTGGCGGAATGGGCGGCGGAACTCGGCTGCGTGATCGGTCCGGACGGCGCGATGCCCGTCGCCGCCCTGCGGGGACGTCCGGAAGCGTTGATCCAAGCGTGCCTGCGCGCCTTCCTGCATGCGCAGGAGACCACGGAGGCGGGGGAAGCATCGCTCGCGCCGCTCGTCGCCGCGATCGCGGCGGGCAAAGACGCCCGTTCCGCCGTCCGCGGCCGCGTCATCGTCGTCGCCGGCGGCGTGCTGAGCATCCCGCCGGAGCCGGCGGGGTTCGGTCCGCAGGAACGTCGGCTCACCGTCGGCGTGGCTGACGAAGAGTGCGGGTTGCTCGTGGAAATGGTCGACGTCGACACGGACTCATGGGCCGCCCTGTCCGCAGGGGGCGTTTCACCTGACCGGGAAGCCTATGTCGTCGCGCCGGCCGACGATCTCGTCTGGCGCGGACGCGCGGTCGGCGATCGATATCGGCCTTTGGGTTCCTCGGGGTCCGCCAAGCTTTCCGACCTACTCATCAACCGTAAAATCCCCGCCGAAAAGCGGGAGTCGCTGCCCGTCGTGCTGGCCGGCTCCGCGATCCTCTGGGTGCCAGGCCTGCCCCCGGCCGATTCCGCACGACTTCATGGCCCGACGAAGGGGGCTCTCCGGTTGACTTGGCTTGGCTCCTGCCTAGGATAAAACTTCCGCCCATGAGTCAAAACGACCAGCCGAATGACAACCGAAACGGCCCCCGCCTGAACGCCAAGCCGGTGCTTGTCTGGGTGTTGCTCATGGTGGCCATCATCGCCCTGTTCAACCTCCCTGGTGCGGACTCCCGCGCCGCCGTCCAGACCCTCAATGTCTCGCAGGTTCTCGCCTACGCACAGGAGAAGAAGATCAAGAATCTCACCCTCCAGCCCAACCCGACCTCCGGTTCCGAGAACTGGGTGCGCATCTCCGGCGAACTGGCGGTGGCGGGCGCCGAGGCCGGCGACAAGGCCCGTTTCACGGCGGACGGCCGTCTCACGGAGAAGGAGTTCGAGCTCCTCCGCGCCTCGGTGCCGCGCGACGCCTTCAAGGACGTCCCGGCCCAGACCGGCTGGACCATGTTCTTGTACAACGTGCTGCCCACGCTCCTGGTCTCGGGCGTGGTGCTGTTCATGATGTACCGCTTCCTGAAGAACGCCCACCGTGGGGCGATGCAGTTCGCCAAGTCTCGCGCCCGCCTCAACGCCAACGAGAAGGAATCCACGACCTTCAAGGACGTCGCCGGCTGCGACGAGGCCAAGGAGGAGGTGAAGGAGATCGTCGATTTCCTCAAGGACCCCAAGCGCTTCACCAAGATCGGCGCCAGCATCCCCAAGGGCGTGCTCATGGTCGGCCCTCCCGGCACCGGCAAGACGCTCCTCGCCCGCGCCGTCGCCCGCGAGGCCCGCGTGCCATTCCTCACCATCAGCGGGTCCGACTTCGTCGAGATGTTCGTCGGCGTCGGCGCGGCCCGCGTGCGCGACACCTTCGAGCAGGCCCGCAAGCTGGCTCCCTGCATCATCTTCATCGACGAGATCGACGCGGTCGGACGCCAGCGCGGCGCCGGCGTCGGCGGCGGCAACGACGAGCGCGAACAGACGCTCAACTCCCTGCTCGTCGAGATGGACGGTTTCGACGGCCAGGCCGGGGTGATCGTCATCGGGGCGACCAACCGCTCCGACGTGCTCGATTCCGCCTTGCTGCGCCCGGGCCGTTTCGACCGCCAGGTCTTCGTCGACCTGCCTGACCAGCGCGGCCGTGAGGCCGTCCTGGCCGTGCACGCCAAGCGTTTCCAGCTCGCTCCGTCGGTCGACCTTCAGCGCGTCGCGCGCATCACCACCGGGATGTCCGGGGCCGACCTCGCGAATCTGCTCAACGAAGGCGCCCTCCACGCCGGCCGTCGTAATCGCGAGAAGGTCGAGATGTCCGACATCGAGGAAGCCCGCGACAAGATCGCCTACGGCCGCGAACGCAAGAAGGTCATGGACGAGGCCGACCTGAGGAACACCGCCTACCACGAAGCCGGGCACGCCGTCGTGCAGGCCCTCATCGACGACGGAGCGTTGCCGCTCCATAAGGTCACCATCATCCCGCGCGGCCGCGCCCTCGGCATGGCGATGCTCATGCCGACCAAGGAGATCCTCGGCTACTCCCGCCGGCGCCTGCTCGACTACATCTGCATGGCCATGGCCGGCCGCGTCGGCGAGAAGGTCATCTCCGGCGAGATCTCCAACGGCGCGTCCAGCGACATCAAGCAGGCGACGCGTTTTGCCCGCCAGATGGTCTGCGACTGGGGCATGAGCGACCTCGGCCCGATCGCCTTCGGCGAGAACTCCGACACGGTCTTCCTGGGGCGCGAAATCTCCCGCACCCAGAACCACAGCGACGCGACCGCCCGCCGCATCGACGAGGCGATTTCCGCCATCGTGCAGGAGCAGTACGCCCGCGCCGAAAGACTCATCGCCGATAACGCCGAAGCCCACCGCAAGGTCGCCGAGGCGCTGCTGCAGCATGAGACCCTGGACGGCGTCCATGTGATGGAGATCCTGAAGACCGGCGCCATCCAGACCCCGGTCGGCGCCCCGGCCGCCCCGAC
>JBJTAX010000053.1:0-5398 GCA_046091055.1 Verrucomicrobiota bacterium
CGGCCCGCGTGATGGAAGGTGAACTGCTCGTGGTCGAAGCCCAGCAGGCGCAGGATGGTCGCGTGCAGGTCGTGGACGTGCACGACGTCGGTGGCGGCCTTGAAGCCGAACTCGTCGCTCTCGCCGTGGACTTGGCCGGGCTTCACGCCGCCGCCGGCCATCCACATGGTGAAGCCATGGCTGTTATGGTCGCGGCCGTTGATCTTGCCGGCGTTGGAGCCCGGGGTCGGGAGTTCGACGGTCGGGGTGCGGCCGAATTCTCCGCCCCAGATGACGAGGGTCTCCTCGAGCATGCCGAGGCGTTTGAGGTCGGCGAGCAGGGCGGCGATCGGCTGGTCCGCTTCCATCGCCAGGCGCTTATGGTTCTTCTCCAGGTCGTCGTGGCTGTCCCAAGGCTGGCCGGCGCCGTGCCAGAGCTGGATGAAGCGGACGCCACGTTCGGCGAGGCGACGGGCGATCAGGAACTGCCGGCCGAGGCTAGTGTCGCCGTACATCTCGCGCGTCTTCTCGGATTCGCGGCCAATGTCGAAGGCGTCGGTCGCCTCGAGCTGCATGCGGTAGGCCATTTCGAAGGCCTGGGCGCGGGCTTCGAGGGCGGCGTCCTGCGGGCGGACGGACTGGTGCGCGGCGTTGAGCTTGGCCAGCAGGTCGAGCTGCTGACGTTGGGCCGGCCGGGAAAGGCCGAAGTTGCGGATGTTCTCGACGAGCTCCTCGACCTTGCGCTTGGACGTGTCGACGTAGTTGCCTTGGTAGACTCCGGGCAGGAAGCCACACTGCCAGTTCTGCGTCTCTTGGATCGGGAAGCCGCCCGGGCAGAGGGTCATGAAGCCGGGTAGGTTCTCATTCTCGGTGCCGAGCCCGTAAGTGACCCAAGAGCCCATGGAAGGACGGACCTGGCGGGCCTCGCCGCAGTTCATCAGCATCAGGGACGGCTCGTGGTTGGACACGTCGGCCTTCATCGAGCGGATCACGCAGAGGTCGTCGGCGTGTTCGGCCGTCTTGGCGAAGAGTTCGCTGACCTCGAGCCCGCTCTTGCCATAGCGCTTCCAGGCGAAGGGAGAACGGAGGGCCGCGCCCGTGCGACGTTCGGTGGCGATGTAGTCGCCGGGGAGCTTCTGGCCGTGATATTTGTCGAGGGCGACCTTGCGGTCGAAGGTGTCGACCTGCGAGGCGCCGCCGTTGGCGGAGATGTGGATCACGCGCTTGGCCTTGCAGGGCAGCGGGGGCTTCCGGGCGGCCAGCGGCCGGAGCGGGTCGACGCGGATGTCGGCGCCAAGGAGCTCCTGCTGGAGCAGCGAGGCCATGGCGACGCCGCCGAGGCCCATGCCGACGCGGCGGAGGAATTCGCGGCGCGAGCCGAGGGAGAGGGGGTCGAGGTGGCGCATCAGTCGGCGAAGTTGAATTCGTTGCTTTGGAGGAGGACCTGGGCGAACGTGGAGAGGGCTGACTGACGGTCCGGCTTGCGGCCGAATTCGTTGGCGGCGGAGCTGATCACTTCGCCGGTCTGGGCATCCTTGATGACCGGCGACCAGGTGAAGCCGTCGCTGTTGGAATTGCGGAAGTTGTCGGCGATGAAGTCGAGGGACTCGCCCGCGGCCAGTTCGACTTCGGCGAGCGTCACGGCCCCGGTGGCGCCGCCGGCGACGACGACTTCCTTGAGCAGCCCGCTTCGGACCGAGCACACCCGCGCGCGGACGCCGTCGCTGGCCTTGCTGCCGACCAGCAGGTCGCCCTCGATGCGATACTTGCCAGGCGAGCCGGCGGTCCAGCGGCGGATGGCGGCGAGCTCAGGTTTTTCGCCCGGGTGACCGCCCTTGGCGGAGAGGAACACGAAGGAGTATTTCTTGTCCGGCAGCTTGTCGGTGGGGGAGATGCGGTCCTTGGTGCGCGCGGTCATCTCCGTGAACGTGACCTGTTTCGTCTTCGGGTCGTAGGCACCGAAGCCGTTCGTCCAGGCCGCCGGCGCGGGGGCCTGCGACGCTTCGCGGAGATACTCGAGGGCGAGCGCGGTCTCATCGGCGCGCGGGGCGCGGGCGAGGATGTCGAGGTAAAGCGCGCGGACCTTGGCGGCGTCATCCGGCTGGGTTGCGGCTTTAGCGGACAGCTCGTCGGCCACGGAACGTCCGAAAGGATGGTTGAGCATCCAGAGCGACTGCTGGGGCGTCGTGGTCTGGTTGCGCTTCGGGACGTGATAATCCGGGTTGGCGAAGTCGAACGTCCGGAAGAAGGCCGGCAGGTTCTGGCGGTCGAGGTGGCCGTAGATCGTACGGCGGGGAGTGCCGAACGCGCCGACCAGGTCGAAGGGCTGGCCGCCGAGCTTGGCGTCCTCGAGACGGCCCGCCACGCGCAGCATGCTGTCGCGCATCGCCTCGAAGTCGAGGCGGCGGCGGTGGGCCCGCCAGTAGAGGGCGTTGTCCGGATCCTTGGCGACGGCGTCGGCGCGGAGGTCGGCGCTCTGCAGGAAGGTGCGCGAGAGGACGATCGAGCGGATGAGCTTCTTCATCGACCAACCGTCCCTGACGAAGGTGTTCGCCAGGTGATCGAGCAGGGCGGGGTGCTTGCCGGGGGCGGTGCGGACGCCGAAGTCGCTCGGGGTCTCGACGAGCGGCTGACCGAGGAGATGCATCCAGACGCGGTTGACCATCACGCGGGAGGTCAGCGGATTGGTCGGGCTGGCGATGGCGTTGGCGAGATCAAGCCGGCCGCTGCCCTGGGTGAACTCCTTGGGCGGACCCTCGGAGAGGATGGAAAGATACTGGCGCGGGACCTTCTTGCCCGGGCGCGACGCGCTGCCGCGGAGGAAGACGACGCCTTGCACGGCTTTCGCCTTGTCGACGAGCGCCATCGCGTGCGGCGGGCTCTTCGGGTTGGTGGCTTTGAAGCCCGAGACTTTGATCTGCAACTTATTGCGGGTGTTGCGGTCGGCGACGTTATAGGTGCCGATGAGGGAAGCCGGCGTCATGACCGTCGGGCCGCTGGGGTGGAGGATCAGTTCGCGCCAGGGCTTCCATTCGGCGTAGGCGGCATGTTCGGGCTGGCGGGCCTCGGAGAGCAGGGCGGCGTAGGTCGCGGTCAGTTCGGCCAATTTCGTCGGCGTCTTGGCCTTGAGCCGGGCTCGGAGCAGCGGGTCGGCGAAAGAGGTGGGCTTTGAGAGCAGCGCGGCGAAACGGTTCGGGAACTCGGCGTCGGCGACGCCCTGCAGGCTGACCCAGGCGCCCCAGGCGGGATCGGACGGCGTCAGTTTCGGCTTGAGCGCGTTCTTCCAGCCGCCGAGCACGGCCGCATAGAGGTTCGCCGCCTTGGCCTTCTGGTTGGCATCTAGCTTGGCGTCCTTGAGGGACTCCATCGTCAGGTTGAGATAGGCCGTCGTCTTCTCAGGTGAGAAGGAGAGGTCGTAGCGGCTCTGGACGAAGTCGTTGAGGTTCTTCTCGCGGACGCCCAGTTCGACTTCGAATTCCTCCGTCTCCTTCGTGCGCGCGACCGGTTTCAGGGGCGGGAGTTCCTTGGGTTCTTCGCTGGAGTTGAAGATGGCGTAGAGGGAGTAATATTCGGTGGTGGGCAGCGGGTCGAACTTGTGGTCATGGCAGCGCGAGCAGGCCATCGTCAGGCCTTGGGTTCCGCGCATGACGACGTCGATGCGGTCGTCGATGATGTCGGGCGTGCTGTTGAGGAAGCGGCGGCCGAGCGTCAGGAAGCCCAGCGCGGCGAGGTCGCGATTATTCTCCGAGTCCTTCACGATCTGGTCGGCCGCGAGCTGCAGGCGGAGGAATTGGTCGTAGGGCAGGTCGTCGTTGAAGGCCTTCACCACCCAGTCGCGATAAGTGTAGGCGTAAGGATAGCGTCGTTCTTCCTGGAAGACGTAGCCCTTCGTGTCGGCGTAGCGGGCGACGTCGAGCCAATGGCGGCCCCAGCGTTCGCCGAAGGCGGGCGCGGCGAGGAGACGGTCGACGAGCTTCTCGGTCGCCTGCGGGTCCGCGTCGCCGACGTAGGCGGCGCTCTCGGCGGCGGTCGGATTGAAACCCCAGAGGGCGAGGGTGAGCCGGCGGATGATGAGCTCGCGCGGGGCCACGGGATTGAAGTCGAGGCCGGCTTCCCTGAGCTTGGCCAGGACGAAGCGGTCGAGGGGCTGGCGTACCTTGGCGGCGTCGGCCTCGGTGAGCGTCGGCGCGGCGGGCGCCTTCACCGGCTGGAAGGCCCGGTGCTTCGTCGGAGCCAGGGCGAGGGGCGTCGCTTCCTGCGGCCACGGCAGGCCTTGGCGCACCCATTCGGTGAGCGCGGCGATGGCCTGAGGCGGCAGTTTCTCGTCTTCGCCCGGCATCGCGTGGACATCCGGAGCCTTGACGTGATTGATCGAAAGGATCAGGCGGCTCGTCTCAGGCTTGCCCGGGACGACGACGGGTCCGACTTCGCCGCCTTTAAGGACGAACTCCCGAGAGTCGAGGCGCAGTCCGGATTTCTGCTTCTTCTCGCCGTGGCACTTATAGCAATGCTCGGCCAGGACCGGGCGGACTTCCTTCTCGAAGAACTCGAGCTGAGCGGCGCTGGAAGTCGGGGAAGGCTCCGCCGCCCCGACCGAAGCGGCCAGGATAACGGGAGCGAGGAGGTGCCGGAAAGACATCGGAAAGGGTAGGACAGGGCGGGGTGCCTGAGGTTCCTCAAACGTGTTGGGTGTCATCGGGATGTAAAGCCGTCGCTGAAGATTAGCCGAGGGCGACCCCGAATCGGTAAACTTGGGGTTGAACCCGGCCGATTTCAGGGTGTCTATGGGGCACCCCTCCTCCACTTATGTCCCACGTATCCCGTCAGGCCGGCCTCTCGTTGCTGACCCTCCTCGCTTTGGCCATGCCGGCCGTCGCCGCCGACCCCAAGCCGGTCGCCGAGTCGCCGATCCTGCTGGCCAATGACAGGCAGCGGCTCTTCGATTTCTCCGCGGAGCTCAACGGCTCCAAGGAACTTTATCTGATGGTCGCCGACCTCGGCCAGAACGCCTGCGACTGGGCGGACTGGATCGAACCGGAGGTCGTCCTCGCGGATGGCACGGTGGTCGACCTGACCAAGCTCAAGTGGAAGGACGCCGAATCCCTCGGCCAGACCCGCGTCGGCAAGAACTACGACGGCAAGCCGCTCAAGGTCGCCGACAAGGAATACGCCCGCGGCATCGGCACGCACGCCAACTCCTTCATCGCCTACGAACTGCCCGGCCCGGCCAAGTCTTTCCGCGCCAAGGTCGGCATCGATGACGGCGGCGCCATCCGCGACGGCAAGCCGAGCTCGGCCGACGTGAAGTTCGCGGTCTTCACCCAGCGCCCCTCCAAATACATGCCGGTCGATTTCGACTCCGGCCCGCTCGCCGTCCCAGCCGAGCTCTTCACCCTGCCGGAAGGACTCGAGGTCACCG
>JBJTAX010000054.1:0-3092 GCA_046091055.1 Verrucomicrobiota bacterium
GGAGCGCCGGGGTGATCGCGTTGCGGTGGATGAGGGTCTTGCGCGTGGCGCACTTCCAGGGCTTCACGACGCCGTCGTAGAGCGACAGCGATTCGTCGCGGATGGAGAGGCTTTCCTGGAAGCGCATCTGGCGGCCGAGGCCGCTGCAGTCGGGGCAGGCGCCTTCGGGGTGGTTGTGCGAGAGCGCGCGCGGGCTGATGGGCTCGTACGTCTCGCCGCAATGCTCGCAGGCGAGGTGGAGCGAGAGCACGTGCTCTTCCCAGCGGCCGTCTTTCTCGGCGAGCACGCTCGCGCGATGGCGTCCTTCGCGGAAGGCCAGTTCGAGCGAATCCGCCAGGCGGCTGCGCTGATCGGGGCCCGCGACGATGCGGTCGACCACGACGTCGAGCTGCTTGGCTTCGCGGCCGCTCAGCAGGCCGGCGGCTTCCTCGAGGGTGGCGACGGTGCAGTCGACGCGGACGCGCGAGAAGCCACGGCGACCGAGGTCGGCGGAGGCCTCAAGGAGGACCGAGGGTTTGTCTTTGGCGACCGGGGCGACGACCATCAGCCGCGTCCCGTCAGGGATGCTTTCGAGGGCGCAGAGGTTATCGTCGAGCGAACGGCGACGGACTGGGTGGCCGTCCTGGAGGCAGCGGCGGTCGCCGGCGATGATCCACAGGGGGCGGGCGTGGTCGGCGATCTCGGTCAGGGTGGCGACCGTCGAGCGGGGGTTGGTGTTGCCACCGGTCCGCTGGGCGATGGCGATGACCGGGGAGAGGCCCCGGATGAAGTCCACGTCGGGCCGGGGGGCGGCATCCAGCATCCCACGGGCCTTGGCGGAGAGGGATTCGAGGTATTGGCGGCTGCCCTCGGCGTGCAGGGTATCGAAGGCCAGGGAGGATTTGCCCGAGCCGCTGACCCCCGTGATGACGGTCAGCTGACCACGCGGGATGGTCACTTCCACGTCCTTGAGGTTGTGGGTGCGGGCTCCCTTGATGTGGATGGGCGGGTTCAGGACAGCGGACGATACCCCGTCCGCCCGCCGGGAGAAGGCGGAAGTGGTCCGCCCGTTAATAACTCGTCCCTTAATCCGCTTTTATCCGCCCGACGGAAACCTCAGTGTGAGGGGCATGCCACGCCTTTTGCTCGTCCTCCTGGTCCTGTTCACCGCGCAAGTCCGCGCCGATAAGCAAGAGCCGCGCATCCTCTTCCTCGGCGACAGCATCACTTACGGTGGCAACTGGACGGTCTATGTCGAGTCGGCGATCCGCGCGCAGAAGGGCATGGCTCGCGCGACGATCGTGAACATGGGACTCTCGAGCGAGACGACTTCCGGCTTGTCCGAACCCGGTCATGCCGGCGGAGCGTTCCCGCGTCCTGACGTGCATGAGCGTCTCGGGCGCGTGCTCACGGAATTCCGCCCGACGCTCGTCGTCGCCTGCTACGGCATCAACGACGGCATCTATCAGCCGCTTGACGCGCAGCGGCAGCTCGCTTTCCAGGAGGGCGTCATCAAGCTCCGCCTTGCGTGCATCCGCGCCGGCGCGCAGATCGTCATGGTCACGCCGCCGCTGTATGCGCCGGACAACCGCGCGAAGGATGCGATCAACTACGACGGCGTGATGGAAGCCTATGGCGCTTGGCTCGTCGCGCAGCGCGCCGCCGGCTGGCAGGTCATCGATATCCATCACCTCCTGCATCAGTCCGTCGTCGCGGCGAAGAAGGCCGACCCGACTTTCATCTACGCGAAAGATAATCTTCATCCGGGCGAGCAAGGGCATCTCTTCATGGCGCAGGCCGTGTGGCAGTCGCTTGCTCCGATGATGAAGTGGAAGGTGGACGTGGCTTTCGCCGAAGGGGAGAGGCTCAAGCTGCTCCGGGAGAGCTCCGCCACGCTGCGGGATGCCTGGCTCATGAAGACCGGACATAAGCGTCCGGGGGTCAAAGGCGGCCTCCCGGTGGCGGAGGCCGAGGCCCGTTCGGCCCAGATTCTGAAGGATTACCTCAATTAAGTGGTTTTTTGAGCCCTGAAAGGGGTGGTTTTAGGGGGAGGGCCTATCACCGAAGAAACACCCCTCCGACACGGGTTCGTAACAATCGTATGGGATGATGTCGGTGCTTTCCACCACATGCACACCATCCTCAAGTCTCTCGCGCTGGTCGCCCTTACCGCGACTGCCGTCACCGTCCAGGCCGCCGATGCGGTCACCGTCGATCCGAAGATCCCGGCTTATGCCGTGACCTCCGGCGTGTCGGGTAACCTCAACTCCGTGGGTTCTGATACCCTGAACAACCTGATGACCTTCTGGAGCGAAGGCTTCAAGGCCCAGTACCCCAACGTGAAGATCCAGGTCGAAGGCAAGGGTTCGGGCACTGCTCCGGTCGCCCTCGCTTCCGGCGTCGCTCAGGTCGGTCCGATGAGCCGCGAGATGAAGTCCACCGAGATCGCTGCCTTCGCCGCCAAGTTCGGCCACAAGCCCACTCGTATCGCGGTCGCCATCGACGCGCTCGCCGTGTTCGTCCACAAGGACAACGCCATCAACGGGCTCTCCCTCAAGCAGGTCGATGGCATCTTCGCCTCGACCCGCAAGCGCGGCGGCCAAGACGTCGTCACCTGGGGCGACCTCGGTCAGAAGGGCGCCCTCGCCGGCAAGACCGTCTCGGCCTTCGGTCGTAACTCCGCCTCCGGTACCTACGGCTTCTTCAAGGACGTCGCCCTCAAGACCGGTGACTTCAAGGACACCGTCAAGGAACAGCCGGGCTCTTCGTCCGTCGTCCAAGGTGTCGCCGCCGACGTCGGCGCCGTCGGTTACTCGGGCATCGGCTACGCCACCTCCGGTGTCCGGGCCGTCCCCCTGTCCACCGATGACAGCGGCAACTACGTCGAGCCTAACTACGCGAACGCCCTTAGCGGCGCCTACCCGCTGTCCCGCTACCTCTACGTGTACGTCAACAAGGCGCCCTCCAAGCCCATGGACAAGCTGACCAGCGAGTTCATCACCTTCGTCCTCTCGAAGCAGGGCCAGGAGATCGTCATCAAGGACGGCTACTTCCCGCTGCCCTCCGACGTCGCCGACGAAGGCCGTGCCTCGCTGAAGTACTACAGCGCCGAA
>JBJTAX010000055.1:0-9333 GCA_046091055.1 Verrucomicrobiota bacterium
CTGCATCGCGCTTGGACCAAGGACCGCGATTATCTGGCGCCGCCCACGGTCGGCAGGCTGGCCGCGCTCGACCCGGCGCAGGTCCTGACCCCTCCCAAGGGCCTCGAGGTCGGCTACGTGCCCATCGCGACCCGGCAGGAACTCGCCCCGGCGAAGAAGTAAGCCGGCTCAGCGGCGGTCGAGGTCCTTGGTCTCGATCGGCTCGACGTGACCGAGGTGCTCCGGGTCCTTCTTGCCGGTGAGCACCTTGAACAGGCACCAGGCGAACAGCGTGGTCACCGCGCCCACCGAGATGAGCATGAAGAGAAGTCCGGCGTTGGTCATGGTCGGGTAGTCGTAGGGTTCAGCGGGCGTCCCAGCGTTGGCCGGCGCGATGGATCAGCAGCGCCGAGAAGGCCGTGAAGAGCAGCAGGAAGAAGGCCGTCAGGCGGGCGACCCCGCTGGCCGGGTGGCCGGGGCCGCCGACGAGGTCGAGGATCGGATCCGTCGGGGCGAAGGCCGGCGCGCCGAAGGAAAGGTTCCAGCCGGCGACGTTCTTGAGCACGAACATCGCGAAGATCGCGGTGAGGTAGGCCGGCGAGAGCCAGCGGAGGATGAATCTGAAGACCCGGGGGATGCGGATCTCGGCGCCTTGATGGGCCTCGGTCCAGCCGCGTTCGGTGCCGAAGGCGAGGTTGAAGACGTAGATGAGGATGGTGCCCTGCAGGAAGATGCCGATGTCGCCGATCCAGAAGTCGACCGTCGAGAGCGCCTTGAGGCCCTCGCTGAACCAGACGACGAGCGTGCAGCCGACCGCGGTGATCAGGCCGAGCAGGGCGACCGAGCCGCGGCGGTCGAGGCCCAAGCCTTCTTCGAGGAAGGCGATCCCGGGCTGGAGCATCGAAAGCGACGAGGTGACCGCGGCGATGAAGAGCAGGGTGAAGAATAGGCCGCCGAAGAGGTGGCCGTAGGGCATGCCGGCGAAGACCTGCGGGAGGACGTTGAAGCCGAGCGCGAACGTTCCGCCGGCCACGGCCGAGGCGCCGAGGAAGGCGAAGGCGGCGGGCACGGTGATCATCCCGCCCAGGCCGACTTCGCAGAATTCGTTGGCGGCGGTGGCGGTCAGGCCGCTGAGCACGACGTCGTCGTGCTGCTTGAGGTAGCTCGCGTAGGTGATGATCACGCCGAAGCCGACCGAGAGCGTGAAGAACACCTGCGAGGCGGCTTTGAGCCAGACGGCGGGGTTGGACAGACCCTGCGTGATGTCGTGGGGGTTCCACATGTAGCCCAGGCCGTTCCAGACGTTGAGCTCCGGCTTGGTCGGGTCGGGCGTGCCGAGCGTCATGACGCGGACGAGCAGAGCGAGGGCGATGACGATCAGGAGCGGCATGCCCCAGTTGCAGATGAACTCGATGCCTTTGGACAAGCCCCGGTAGATGATGATGAAGTTGAGGACGAAGACGCCGAGGAAGAAGAGGAACGGTCCGCCGAAACCAAGCACGGAGCCGTCGGCGGACTGGCCGGTGAAAGCGCCGAAGAAACCCGCGTACGCGGCCGGATCCTTGCCAAGGTCGAGTGCGCCGCCGAAGCTGTTCCAGGCGTAGCCGAGGCACCAGGATTCGATCACCACGTAGTAGAAGTAGACGCCGACGGGGATGATGAAGCCGAGGAGGCCGACGTATTTGCCCCACGGCTTGCGGATGATGGCGTGGAAGATGCCGGGCGAGGAGTTGAAGCCCTGCGTGCCGCCGAAGCGCCCGAGAGTCCATTCGACCCAGCAGATCGGCATGCCGACGATCAGGAGGGAGAGGAAGTAGGCGATCAGGAAAGCGCCTCCGCCGGTCTCCTTGTCGGAGACCAGCCCAGGGAAGCGGAGGAAGTTGCCGAGGCCGACGGCGCTGCCGGCGACGGCCATGATCACGCCTAGTTTCGAGCTCCAGCCGTCGGTTTGCTTGGTCGTCATCGTCAGGGGTTGTCGAACTGTCTATGCAAGGGCAGGGGGAGTGCAATCGTTCTGAGCAGGCCAAGGCCTACTCAGGGCCAGGGCTAGGGTTAGGGCTGGGGCCAGAGCGGATGACAGTTGTCGGAGGTTAGGCAGATGAAGCGGTGTCACCGTCTGTCTTTCATCGCTAAACTGGCCCAAGCCCTGGCCATAGCCCTGTCTCTAGGTGATGCCCTATTCTTCTCGCCCTTTCCGTTTCCCTTACTCACTTTGCGGTGATGTCATTTGATTCCCTAGGCATAGACGCCTCCGTCCTCAAAGCCGTGGGCGACCAGGGCTACGCAGAGCCGACGCCTATCCAGAAGGCCTCCATCCCGACCATCATCGAGGGGCAGGATGTCATCGGCATCGCCCAGACGGGCACCGGCAAGACCGCCGCGTTCACCCTGCCGCTGCTCACCAAGCTCCTTCGCACCAAGACGCACGCCCATCATGGCAAGGTCCGCTGCCTCATCCTAGCCCCGACCCGCGAACTGGTCGTCCAGATCGCCGAGAACGTGGCCGCCTACTCCCGCTACGCCGGCGTGACCGTCGCCACCTGCTACGGCGGCGTCTCCGAGCGCCCGCAGATCGCCGCCCTCCGCCGCGGCTGCGACTTCCTCATCGCCACCCCGGGACGTCTCCTTGACCTCGGCGGCCAGGGCCATGGTGACTTCTCGGCCGTCGAATACCTCGTCCTCGACGAAGCCGACCGCATGCTGGACATGGGTTTCCTGCCCGCGATCAACACCATCGTCCGCGCCCTCCCGAAGGAGCGCCAGACCCTGATGTTCTCCGCCACGCTGTCCCGCGAGATTGAGACCCTCACCAAGCAGTATCAGCGCAACCCGAAGCTCATCGAGGTCGGCCGTCGCTCCAATCCCGCCGAGACCGTCACCCAGCTGCTCTACGAGTGCCCGGGCGCGCTCAAGCAGGTGATGCTGCACCATCTCCTCAAGGACGAGGCCCTGAAGATGGTCCTCGTCTTCGCCCGCACCAAGCACGGCGCCGACCGTATCTGCCGCAAGCTCCAGGGCGCCGACATCAGCTGCGCCGCCATCCACGCGAACCGTTCGCAGAGCCAGCGGCAGCGCGCCCTGCAGGACTTCAAGAACGGCGAGATCCGCGTGCTCGTCGCGACCGACATCGCTTCGCGCGGCATCGATGTCGACGGCATCACGCACGTGTTCAATTTCGACTTCCCCGATCAGCTCGAGGACTATGTCCACCGCATCGGCCGCACCGGCCGCGCGCTCGCGACCGGCACCGCCATCACCTTCGTCACGAAGGAAGACCTCGGCGAACTCCGCCGCCTCGAACGCATCGTCGGCAAGCACCTGCACTGCGGAAAGCTGCCCGGCTTCGACTATACCCAGCAGGCCCCGGCCCGCACCCCGGAAGACTTCCAGCGCTACCAGGATCCCCGCGCCGGCTCGCACCACAGCGAGCGCGAAGGCCGTCCGCAGGGCGGTCGCCATGGCGGCTACCGCGCTTCGCAGGGCAACTACCGTCCGTACGGCCGTCCCGGCACCCGTCGCCAAGGCGGACCGCGGTAAGAAGGGAAGAGGCCCAGAGGCTCAGAGGCCTGGAGGCACAAGAAATCAGCCCGGAGACCCCGGGCTTTTTTGCGCCTTACCGCGCGGGGTGCCCTTGCGGCAGGCGTCGCTGCAGAAGCGGACCTCGTCCCAGCAGCGTGCCCACTTCTTGCGCCAGAGGAAGGGGCGCTGGCAGGTCGGGCAGGTCTTGGCCGGAAGGTGCTCTTTTTTGACGCCGCGCATGCCGACTTTGTGTGCGGATTCGCCTTGCGCGCAAACAGGCGCGCAGATTCCGGGTTCCGGGATTGGAATCAGGCCGTTGACCCCTTAGTCATAGGCATGCGCCGCTTCCTGCCCCTGGTCGGTTCCTGCCTCGTCACGTTGGTCTCCGCGGAGGAGCCTAAGTGGCACGCCTTGTTCAACGGCAAGGACCTGTCGGGGTGGACGCCCAAGATCGCCAAGCATCCCCTCGGCGAGAATTACGCCGACACCTTCCGGGTCGAGGACTGCATGATCAAGGTGGCCTATGATCGCTATGCGAAGTTCGACCAGCAGTATGGGCATCTTTTCACCAACCTCGCGTATTCGCGTTACGTCTTGCGGATGGAGTATCGCTTCGCGGGAAAGATGATGGCTGACGCCCCGAAGTACGTGAATCTCAACAGCGGCGTCATGCTCCACGCCCAGCCCCCGCAGAGCATGGGGATGGACCAAGGTTTTCCTTCCAGCCTGGAGTTTCAATTCCTGGCCGACGAAGGCAAGGGGGCCCGCCCGACCGGCAACGTCTGTACCCCCGGCACCAACTTGGAGATGGACGGCAAACTGGTAACCCAGCACATCGTCACCTCGAAGGCGTCGACCTTCCCGCCCGAGCAGTGGGTGGTCATCGAAGCCGAAGTGCGCGGGGATGAGGAAATCATCCACCGCGTCAACGGCGTGGAGGTGCTCCGGTATCAGCGTCCACAGCTCGACCCGCGCAATCATATCTCCCCCGCGACCGACCAGCTGGACGCCGGCGCCGAACTGCTGCTCTCCCACGGCCACATCGCCCTCCAGGCGGAAGGTCAGCCGGTCTGGTTCCGCCGTATCGAACTCCGCCGGCTGGCACGATAACGGCGGCGACGATTTGCGTCGGGCAGGGTTCGTCCTTCCTTGCGGGCGTGCCTTCCACCGTCCGTCTCATCCTCGGCGACCAGCTGAACCCGGAGCACTCCTGGTTCAAGCGGGTCGACCCTGCCGTGACGTATGTCTTCATGGAGGTCCGCGCGGAGACGGATTACGTCGTGCACCACGCCCAGAAGGTCATCGCGGTCTTCGCCGGGATGCGCCGCATGGCGGAGCTTCTGACCAAGCAAGGCCATTCGGTCCGTTACTTCCGGTTGGGCGACAAGGACAATCGCCAGAACTTTGCGGAGAACCTGCAACAGGTCTTCAAGGCGACCAAGGCCACGCGTTTCGAATACCAGGAGCCGGACGAGTGGCGCCTCGATCAGGATCTCCGGGCCTTCGCCGCCGGCTGCGGCCTGGTCACGGCGTGCGTCAGCTCCGAACACTTCCTCGACGGCCGCGGCGGTGTCGCGGCCCATTTCCAGAAGGACGCAAAGCGCTGGCTGATGGAGTCCTACTATCGCAAGATGCGCGTCCGCACGCGCCTGCTGCTCGACGAGGACGGCGCCCCTCTCGGCGGGGAGTGGAACTACGACAAGGAGAACCGGAAGCCGTGGAAGGGCACGCCGCCTCCGCCCAAGGTTTGGGACGTCTCCCACGACCATTCGGCGATCTGGGCCGAGATCCAGGCCGCCGGGGTCAAGACCATGGGTAAGCCGTCAGCGAAGGACTTCCCTTGGCCCGTCGATCGTAAAGAGGCGCTCAAGCAGTTGGACGCCTTCATCGAGCGGGGCTTGCCTGATTTCGGCGACTACGAGGACGCCATGCACACGTCCTCGGATCGGCTCTTCCATTCCCGGCTGTCCTTCGCCCTCAACGTGAAACTGCTGACTCCGGCGGAAGTCGCCGACGCCGCGGCCGACGCGCATACGCGTGATCCGAAGCGTTACCCTCTGGCGGCCACGGAAGGCTTCGTCCGCCAGATCATCGGCTGGCGCGAATACGTCCGCGGGGTCTATTGGGCCAAGATGCCCGGCTACGCCGACGCCAACGGCCTCGGTCACGCGCTCTCGCTGCCGTCCTGGTTCTGGACCGGCAAGGTGAAGATGAACTGTATGCGCCATTCCGTGGGCCAGTCGCTCGACACCGCTTACGCGCACCATATCCAGCGCCTGATGGTCATCGGTTCCTTCTGCCT
Source organism: Verrucomicrobiota bacterium (assembly GCA_046091055.1). GTDB lineage: Bacteria > Verrucomicrobiota > Verrucomicrobiia > Opitutales > UBA953 > UBA953. Next base: position 5,801 of record JBJTAX010000055.1, read on the forward strand.
GACCGCGGGGGTCGATCCGGCCGAGGTCGAACGCTGGTATCTCGGCGTGTATATCGACGCCTTCCAGTGGGTCGAACTCCCGAACGTCATCGGCATGAGTCAGCACGCCGACGGCGGCTTCCTCGCCAGCAAGCCGTATTGCTGCGCCGCGAGCTACGTCTCCAAGATGTCGAATTACTGCGGCGGTTGTCCTTATGATCCCAAGGATCGCACCGGCCCGCTGGCCTGTCCGCTGAACGCGCTCTACTGGGATTTCTGGCTGCGTCATCAGGACCGGTTCCTCAATAACCCGCGCATCGGCATGGCCGTGCGTCAGGCCGCGAACATGTCGCCGGCGGAGAAAGCCGCGGTGACGAAGAAAGCCGCGGAGTTGAGGGCGGGGATCGAGGAACTGTGAGGAGGTAGGGACGCCACTGCGTGGCGTCCGTTCGCCCATGGCGTGCGAAACAGGACCGCCTTGCTGTTCTCCGAGTCTTCGCCCATCGGACGCGATGCAGTCGCGCCCCTACCAAGAAGAGACGGCTATCTTTTCGCGATCGGCACGACGTATTCCATGTAGCCGATCATCGACTCGTCGCTCGTCTGCTGCCCCCAACGGACCGTCTTCGTCGGGTCGGGGTTGGCCCTGTTGCCGGTGCTGTTTCCGAACACGGCCGTGATCCGCACCGAGCTGCCCTTGGGGAAGACCCTAATTCGGCCACGAACGATTCAGGTTGTCCAATCAGGCCGGTCAGGTTATCTAGTCTTCACCCTAGGCATGATTCTGCACCCCGTCATCCTTGCGATTTTCCCGAAACAGAGCTGTGGCCTCTTTGCACGTCTGTTCGCCTGCACGCTGTTGTTCGCGCTGCCTTGGCTTTCCTTGCCGGCCCAAGATGCCGCATCCGCGGCGCAGAAAAAATACAAAAAAGAAATCACCGCGCTTTTCGGCAATCTGGAGATCACCGAGTCTGCGCTTCAGTCGAACAGCCTTGCCGTCGGCGATCTCCTCGCGCCGACCTTCAAGCTCCGGAATAAGTCCGGCAACGAGCTGGTCGTGCCGTTCGCCCTGGGGTATCCCTCCGACCGAGGGGGCGTGATCGGCTTTCCTGTCTGGCGGTTCGAAAAGGCGAATGCGGGCGCCAAAAAGGTCGTCTTCCGCAAAGGGGTACTCGCCTATGCGTTCAAGCTGGAGCCAGGAGGGGTGATGCAAGTGGATGGCTCCTCGGTGAAAGGCATGAGTTTGGACGATCTGGGCTTGGGCCCAGGGGAGTATAAGATGACCGTCAATTTCTATCCCTTCGTCTCCGTCGGGGGTGAAGGGCTGTCTTCCAGACCTTTCAAGTTCGTGGTCGTCGGCGACGCTTCTTCGCCAGGCGCGCAGCCGATGAAGCAAGGTGCGAGCAAGGCAGCTGCACGTTTGCCGGCCGCGCCTTCCCTCTTGCCGTATGTCACCTTGGGCAAGGTGGAATTCGCCAGTGACGCGGTGAAGTCCGGAGCTCCGTTGAATTGCACCTTTGATATTAAGGTCGACCCCGGAAGGCCGCTGCCCGTCGTCGACCCCTCCGTGCCGTCATCCCGCTTGAATTGCAGTTGGACGCTGTTCAAGCTGGGTTCGCAGAAGGCTTCCAAGGATCCGGTCCGCATCGCCGGGTCGATCATAAACGTCAAGGCGGACGGCATGGACGCTCTGCATGCGAACGGATCCTGCACCTTGAGGCTTCTCAACGAGACCGTTGGATTGGGGCAGGGGAATTACCAGATTATGGTCGCCCTCTGGGAGGAGACCTCGGATGGCCGGCGTATCAACGGTAATTCCGCGTCGGGCGATTTCAAGATAGTCAAATGACATGGGTGACCGCGACGCCGATTGGCATGCGCGCCATCTCGAGCTTTTCGGTTTCCACGATTTCGATCCCTGGTGGTAAAAGTATGCTCCAGAATCTGCCCAGCTCGCCGACGTCGGGGAGCTCGTCGCCGGCTTCAAGGTCGTCAGGTAGGGCGACTTGTCGTTGGGGCGCCAAATAATGACCGCCAGTTTCAGGGGTATCGGTTGACAGGCATGCCCACGATATTTTAGTCGAGGTCATGAGGGGAGTCCTGCATCACTTAGGGAGGCGGTTACGCCAAATATTACTGGCCTTTGCGGCGGCCATGTGCGTCGTTGGCTCTCTTTTCGCCCAGGCGGGAGTCAGTCCTACCCAGAAGAAGTATCAAAAGGAATTTACCGCGTTGTTCGACGGGTTGGAACTCACGGAGTTCTCGCTGGCGGCCACTTCGGTCCGCGAAGACGGCAAGCTGCAGCCGGCGGTGAAGCTCAGGAACAAGACAAGCCACGAACTTGATGTCCCGTTCGCGGTAGGGATCACGACGGGAAAAGGCGGAGTATTGGGTTATCCTTCCTGGCAGATCGAGAGGCTCGACAAGAAGGGGCGGCAACCGATTCTGCATGACGGCTCGTTGGTGCGCGCCCTGAAGATAGGCCCCGGCGAAATCATCGTGGTCGATACCGGAAGCCAGACGCCGATCAGCCCGGAACTCCTCGGCCTCGTGCCGGGCGAGTAAAAGATCGGAGTCATCTTCCGTCCCCATGGCTCCGTGAGCGCGAACACCGTGCAACTTCTGACCGCCAAGCCCCTGAAGTTCACGGTTCTGCCCAAGGAGGGGAATGTTTCGAATCCGGCGGCCGCAGGGGAAAGCAAGGCGGCGCCATCTTCGCGCCTAAAATTCAGATACGGGAGGACGAAGGAAGGTCTGGATTCCACGTCGATCGGACTGGGCCAGTTCGAGCTGGGGAACGAGACCGTCAAGTCCGGCGTCCCGCTGATGTTCAGCATCCAGGTCAACCTGTCGAAAGGGAGGACCTTCCCAGAGTCGGCCGATGGCGGTGTCCCGCCCCTGAACTACGCTTGGATCATCTACCGGTTGGGGACTAAGAATGGGGTCAAGTCGCGGACCTATCTCACGCACCTGACTGTCGGGATCGGGCGCTCGCAGTGGTCTGAACTAAGCCAGAAAGGAGAGCTGCTGCTTAAGTCGGAGATCGAGACCGTGGGCATGCAGCCGGGGAACTACGGGCTATCGCTGCGCTTCTGGCAGACCGGCCAGACCCCGGCCGACGCGATGAAGACGATGTCGCTGCCGCCCGGCTTCCAGTTGCCCCCGTTTCCGTTCAAGGTCGTCAAGTGAGCTAGTTTGCTCGTTTGCAAGCTCGGCCGCATGGGCGGGCCGAATAGGGCTGTCGCGTGCGTGCCGGACTGACCGTCGGCCGCAGAGATTCGGCGCTTGCCTGCCTAGTCGCCGAGGCCAATTCTTTAGTAGAACGAGCAAATAAGGACAGACTTATCGAAGAAAAACTCCCGATCAAAGATGCAGGCCCAAGTGACAGTCAAATCGCGCTGCATCATATGTCATCATCCTGACGACTCGGGGTGGGCCGAGTGGTTGGCCGACGAACTGGACACGTATCATGTGCCTAGAAAGATCGTCGGTGGCCTGAACAGTCGGGGCGAAAGGATCCCGTCCGCGATCGGTCCGGTGGCCATCCTCTCGGC
>JBJTAX010000056.1:0-4514 GCA_046091055.1 Verrucomicrobiota bacterium
GAAGAGGTCAGGGTGCGGCTTGGAGCGCACGGCGTCTTCGGCGGTGATGACCGCGTCGAAGAGGTGCGTGATGTCGATGCGCTTGAGCGTCGTGTGCACGTGGTCGCGACGTCCGGCCGAGGCGACGGCGGTCTTGTGGCCGAGGCCGCGGACATGGTGGACGACGGCGACGACTTCGTGGCGGGCGGTGACGTCCTTGGCGAGGTGCTCCTCGAGAAACTCATGGCCGTCGGCGAGCAGCTGCTCGACGTTCAGGTCGAACCCGTAATCGGCCTTGAGGCGCTTGCAGGTGTCGACGGCGGACATGCCACCCATCGAGCAGAAGAGGGGCCAGGGGAAGTCGAACTGACGGCCGATCTGCTTGCTGACGATGTGAGTCCAGCTGCGGTGGTGGATCCACATGGAGGCTGCGAGGGTACCGTCGCAGTCGAAGATCCAGCCCGGACGGGAGAGGAAGGCCGGGTCGAAGGGAATCATCTTGGACATGGCGATCAGCGCATGCCGGGGAAGCCGCCGCCCGGGAAACCGCCACCGGGCATGCCGCCGCGGCCGCCGCCCATCTGGCCCATGCGACGCATGAGCTCCTTGCCCTTGCCGCCCTTCATCATGCGCATCATCTCGCGCATCTGGGAGAATTGCTTGATCAGCGCGTTGACGTCGCTGACCTGGGTGCCGGAGCCCTTGGCGATGCGCAGGCGGCGGGAGCCGTTGAGGATGTCGGGGTTGCGACGCTCCTTCTTGGTCATCGAAAGCACGATGGCCTCGGTCTTGGCGAGGTGTTTCTCCTCCTTGGCGCCGACCTTGATGCCGCCCATGCCGGGCATCATCTTCATGATGTCGCCGAGCGGGCCCATCTTCTTCATCTGGGACATCTGCGCGAGGAAGTCTTCGAGGTCGAAGTCGGCCTTCTTCATCTTCTCGGCCAGACGCTCGGCTTCCTTGTGATCGACGACCTCCTGGGCCTTCTCGACGAGGGAGACGACGTCGCCCATGCCCAGGATGCGCTGGGCCATGCGGTCCGGGTGGAAGGCGTCGAAGTCCGCGGACTTCTCGCCCGTGCCCATGTAGCGGATCGGGACGCCCGTGACGGACTTCATCGACAGCGCGGCGCCGCCGCGGGCGTCGCCATCGAGCTTGGTCAGGATGATGCCGGTGAGGGGCGTGGATTCATGGAACTTGGCGGCCACATCGACGGCCTGCTGGCCGAGGGCGGCGTCGGCGACGAGGAAGACCTCGTGCGGCTGGAAGGCGTCACGGACGCGGCGGACTTCCTCCATCAGGTCGCCGTCGACCTGCAGGCGGCCGGCGGTGTCGACGATGACGAGGTCCGCGGCGGCGGCTTCGGCTTCCTTGACCAGGCGGCCTACCCTCGCGGCGACGTCGGTCGCGGCGCGGTCGGCGCGGAAGTCGAAGCCTTCGTTCTTGGCGAGGGTCTCGAGCTGGTCGATGGCCGCCGGACGACGCAAGTCGGCGGCGACGAGGGACGGCTTGCGGATGCCTTCCTTCTTCACGAGGTGCTTGGCGAGCTTGGCGGCGCTGGTGGTCTTGCCCGAGCCCTGGAGGCCGACGAGGAGCACGCGCAGCGGGCGGCGGGGGTCGATCGGGCGTTCGCCTTCGCCGAGCAGCCTCCCAAGCTCGTCGGACACGATCTTGACGGCCATCTGGCCCGGGTTGACGGACTCGATGACCGCCTGGCCGAGGCAGGCGACCTTGACGCGTTCGGTGAAGTCCCTGGCGACCTTGAAATTTACGTCCGCGGACATCAGCGCCGAGCGCACCTCGGTCAGCGCCGGGGCGATGTTCTCCTCGGTGAGCTTGGAGAGGCCTCGGAGGTCGCGGAGGGCCTTGGTGAGTTTGTCGGTGAGGTTGGCGAACACGGGTGGGGAAGGAGAACGGAGACGACGGGGAAAGGCAAGAAGGGTGAAGGGAAGGGCTTGGGCCAGGGCTACGGCTAGGGCTGGAAAACAAAGAAAGGGTGTCTGAAGTCGGTGGAGCGCTAGCCCTGGCTCTGGCCCCAGCCCTAGCCCTATTCCGTCAAACAACTTTTGCTTTCGGGGCGATTAGCCCTCTTTTTGACGGAATGGAAATCCTCATCATGGGCTGCGGTACGTCGCAGGGCTGTCCCTTGCCCGCCCATGAGAATCCCGGGCTGGACCTGAAGGAGGAGCGCAACTGGCGGGCCCGGACGAGCATCCATGTCGTCATCGAGGGTCATCACGTCCAGGTCGACGCCGCGCCGGAGTTCCGGACGCAGTGCCTGAAATACGATGTCCGTGAGGTCGACACCTTCATCCTGACCCACGGCCATGCCGACCATGTGCTGGGCATGGACGACCTTCGTCAGTTCTGCACGAACAAGGGCGGCGCGGCCATCCCGGTCTATTCGACCGAGGTCGGCCTCGAACGCATCAAGGCCATCTTCCCTTACGCCGTCGGTAAGCCGGCGGCCTCGGGTTACGTCTCGTTGGGACTGAACCTCATGCCGTCGAAGCTCGTCCTGCCCGGCGGCGGCATCATCCGCTCGACGCTCCTGCCGCACGGCAATGAGTCCACGATCGGCCTCGTCTTCGAGGAGCCTTCGACGGGTCGGAAGTTCGCCTATTTTACGGACTGCCGGGCGATGACCGAGAAGTCCCTCGAGCTCGGCGCGCACGCCGACCACGTGATCCTCGACGGCCTCCGTCCGAATCCGCACCCGACGCACATGACCGTCGACCAGGCCTGCCAGGCGGCGCATGACCTGCGCGCCCAACGGGCCTTGCTCACGCACATGACGTACCAGATCGACTACGCCACGTACACGGAGCAGCTGCGGAAGACGCACCCCAAGGTCGGCCTCTGCTACGACGGACTGCGGATCACGCTCGGCCCCTGAACGGGCACGAAAAAGGACGCCCTGAGGGCGCCCTTGGTTTTCAGCCTCTGAGTCGGCTCAGAGTTCGGTGATGACGATGTTGCGGAACCAGCAGGGGTCGCCGTGCTCGGTGAGCATCAGCTTGCCCTGGCCGGGGCCGAAGCCCTTCGTGTTCTTGAACTTGCTCTTGGCGAGGGCGGCCTTCCATTCCTCGGACTTCGTGTCGGCCGAGGAGCTGAGCTTGCCGTTGAGGTAATGCTCGAGCTTGCCGTCCTTCACCACGACGCGGCTCTGGTTCCACTCGCCGATGGGCTTCTTGGCCTTGTCCTTAGCGGAGTCGATCAGGTCGTAGATCGAGCCGGTGTTGTGGCTGCCGCCGCGGAGGCCGTCGGGGTGGCCGTCGTCGTCGATCATCTGGTATTCGATGCCGAGCCACTCGCCCTTGCCCTTGGCGTCCTTGATGTTCGTGACCCAGTACTTGATGCCGTTGTTGCCCTTGGCTTCGAGGCGCCATTCCCAGGTGAGCTCAAAGTTCACGTATTCCTTCTTCGAGATCAGGGCGCCGGTGCCCTTCTGGGCGATGAGACGGATGACGCCGCCTTCTTCGGTCTTCCAGCCGCCGGCGGGGGCGTCGCCGTTGGCATCGGTGAAGTCGTTCAGGGTCAGGGTGACCTTTTCGCCGGCGAAGAGGGAGCCGGTGGCGAGCAGGGCGAGGAGGAGTGATTTCATGAGGGGACGGCTTTATGGAAGGTTTCCGGGCGGATTTGAAGTCCTTATGTCGGCGGTCAGGGCAGGACCTTGATCTCTTTGAGCCAGACGAGGGATTCGGCCTGCCACTTGTCCCAAGAGGGACCCTTGTAGCCGTTCAGGCCATGGCCGCCGTTGGGCAGTTCGACGAGGCGGGTCGGGAGGCCGGCCTTCTGCTGGGCGGCGAAGAACATCCGGCTGTTCTCGATGTCGACGACCTTGTCATCGACCGCGTGCGCCAGGAAGGCGGGCGGGGTGCCGGCTTTCACGTGCTTGTGCGTCGAGAAATATTCCGGGAGGCCGGCGGTGGGCGTTTCGCCCAGCAGGCTCTTCTTCGAGCCGCGGTGGACGCCGACGTCCATGCTGATGACCGGGTAGATCAGGATGGAGAAGTCGGGACGGCTGCCCTCGCGCGCGATCGCATCGGCGGTATTTCCTTCGCCCGCGTCGAAGTGCACGGTCGCCGTCGAGGCCAGGTGGCCGCCGGCGGAGAAGCCGATGATGCCGACCTTTTTCGGGTCGATCTTCCAGGCGGCGGCGTTCGCTCGGACCGTGCGGAGGGCCCGCTGGGCGTCAAGGAGCGGCACGTAAGGGCGACCGGCCGGAAGACGGTATTCGAGGACGATGCCGGCGATGCCGTGGGCGTTGAGCCAGACGGCGATGCCGTGGCCTTCGCCCTTGGTCACAAGGCCGCCGTAGCCACCACCGGGGCAGATGACGATCGCCGCGCCGTTAGGCTTCTCGGGCAGGTGTACGGTGATCTTCGCCTTGGAGGAGTCGGAGAACTTGCCGTTGCCCTCAGGCGCATCGCCCGGCCAGAGCGGCAGGGTTTCGGCGGCGAAGGAGGAAGCGACAATCGTCAGCAAGGCGAGGAGGGGGCGCATCGGTTTTTGAGGGGTAGGGAGAGGGGTTG
>JBJTAX010000057.1:0-7389 GCA_046091055.1 Verrucomicrobiota bacterium
GGCGGCCACCATGCGGGGGCGGGGGTAGCCTGGATACGAGGGGGTCAGCCGGGTTCCGCATACCGACCGACTACAGCCCCCAGCGCGGGGGCGGCCGGCTGGGTGAGCGGTCGCTACCCGAGGCAGGCTATGTCGTGACGCGGTCCCGACCCTACCCAAAGACAGAAAGAGCGCATGACGGGGAAGGGGCTGGACGGGTGCTAGGGGATGAATAGAAGGAAGGCCTCGATGGCCTACTCCACCGCCGATTTCCATTACCTGACGATCCTGCGCGAACTCGAGAAAGAGACGACGCGTCTCGTGGGCGGACAGAAGGCCAGCGAGCGCGGCCAGGCGCACCGGACGAGCCGGGTATTCCGCGACCTGTTCGGAGAGCTCGGCGGAAAAATGGCGGGGAATGACATCACGCTGAAGCTCAAGGCCTCCGGCGAGAAACTACTGGAGACCGAACTGGCGAGCGCCGACCTGATCCGCGAACTGACGGAAGGCCGGCCCCGCTTCGAGCGGATCGCCGCCGGCGACTGGCCGCCCGTGGTCCCGGCGCCGCGCATGGTCGAACGCTTCACGGCTCTCACCATCGGCCAGCATTCCGAAGACCCGAGCCAGCCGCTGTCGGCGCATGCCGCGCAGGCCTTCAAGTCGGCGGTCCTGCCGGCGCTGGCCTGGGGGCTGGTCAGCAGCCTCTATGAGCTCTCCGTGGACCTCCGGGCGGAGGCGCAGGCGGAGCTGGCCAAGCTCTACGCCGGACCGCGCAAGCCCCACCAAAACGAACTGAAGCTGAACGACGAAGAGCGCGTGGGCTTCCTCTACCTGCGCATGGTCGAAGCCTGGTTCAGCCTGCTCGACTCCGGCCATCCCTGGGGCGTGCCGAAGGCTTCGCTCGAAGAAGCCCGGCGCACCCTCGCCGGCTGGCTCAAGCACCCGCTGACGGAACCGGACACCCTACTCTGGGAGCGTCTGGGTGAGCATTATACGAGCCAGCATGCCGGCGCCCAGCGTGCCCGCGTGGTCAGTCAGGCGGGAGGACATACGGCCGGCTTCATCCGTGACCGGCTGCAGCTCTTCGCCGCGGCCGCCGACCCGAAGCTGCGCAAGTTCCGACTCCAGACGGAGACGATGCTGGTCAAATCTCTAGACGTGAAGTTCGCCGCCGAGAGCCTTGCGCCGGATAAGCCCGAGCCCGCCGCGCACGAAGCCTGCGGCGCGGCCTTCTGGCTGGCCCGCGCCTGTTTCGGCAAGCACGTCGGCGACCAGACCCAAAACGACGCCGCCGATCGCGCCTCCGAGCGGGTCCTGCTCCTCCTCCTGCGGGCCGCCGTGCACCTGAAGCACGACGCGCCGCTCCAGCTGACATGCATCCGCTATGCGGCCGGTTTCGCGACGAACCCGCGGTACGTCCGTTCAGGGCTCGTGTTTGACAACCAGGAGCGCCTGGTCGACCTCTATGCCCAGATGCCGGGCGCCCGGCGTTCGCTGGCGCACCTTTTCCGAGGTCGCATCGCCTGGCATGACTGGAAGGCCGGACGCGTCGATTCTCCGCAGGCCGCCCTCATCCATTACGCAGCGGCGCTCAAGGAATACGGCCACCCGGAACACGGCTTCGACGCCGAGGCCCCCATCCACTTCTTCCCGGAGCTGATCGTCCTGCTCAACCAGGCGCGGAAGCGGAAAATCCGCGAGGAGAGCACCCTGCGGGCGGCGGACTTCATCACCCAGCGCAACTACGGCATCTATTTCGACATCGAGACCGAAGAACGGATGATCGCGGCGGGGCTCAAGGAGCACGCCGACTTCAAGGCGATGATCCGCCAACGGCTCAACGCGCGCGGCCGGGCCAAGCTGGCCGCCAGCGACGCCCTCGGCGGCAAGGACGCCGAGCTGTCGCCCGCCTACCAGGAGGCGGTGGACGAACTGCACCCCGAGGCGCCGGCTTATCGCGAGCATATCGCCGACCTGCTCTCGATGTCGGGGGTCACGATCCGTCGGCGACGCTAGACGACAGGCGACGCCTCGATGCATTGGGGCGCAACGGTTTAAGCCACAAACGGCGCTTTCGTGCGACGGCGACTTTACGTCCGCCGGGAACAGGCTACGTCGATCTAGCCGAATCCGCGGACACGGCCCGGAGCCCTATGGTTATTGGGTTTTCTGTACCAGCTGGGGCGAGCGTGCGACAAGAACAGCCTCCGCGCCAGAGAGGAAGGGAGCCTGGTTATTACCTGACCTAACATCCCTACGACCATGCTACCTCTCCACTCCATCCCCACCGAAATCATCCGCAAGGGCTTCGTGCCCTACCGAGGCTTCATCACGAAGATGCTCATCGACCTGCCGCCCGAGGACGAGCCGCTCCGCCGTCACGTCGGACAGCGCGATCGTCTGAGCGGAGCCAAAGAGGCCGACTTGGCCCTGTCCGTGACGCCGATCTACCAGGTCTTCGCCGAACTCTTCGGCTACGACCCCGCCCTCCTTCAGTCCGGCAACGGGGACTGCGGCGTCGACGGACATGACTGGAACATCTACGGCCGCAAAGACCGTATCCCGCAGGTCATCCGCTGGCGCGGCTTCGACGGCGGGGAGGCGCTGCTCTGCGTCGGGGCGTCGCAACAGCACTACGTCGTCATGGTCACCGGTCTCGCGAACAAGACGATGATGCCCCATCTCTCCCGGGTGTTCGAAGCGCTGGGTGAGCTCCGCAACGACGGGAAAAAGGCGAGCATCGACATGCCAGCCGGGAATCTCCTCCAGAAAGTCTCCACGGAAACCGACTCCGTCAATCATGACCTCTCCGCGGGATTCTGGTGTCCGACAGACGGAGGCGAGCCCGACGCAATGCTGGGCGCAGAGCTGAAGAAACTGCGGTTCTCGTGTAAGTTCCACTACCACTTCGGATACGGCACCTACAAATACCCCGTGCCTCGTCACCGGCTAGCCGAACTTAAAAAGGTCCAGGAATCGGGCCAGCGCATGGTCATCACGGACGAGGACGCCACGGTCCCCCTCCTGTTCGCGAAGGGTGAACCGATCCCGGAAACGGTCGTCGAGCAGATCTACGCCACCTCCGTGGTGGACGTCGAGAAAGCGATGCAAGACATGGTCTTCCCGGAATTCGAAAGCCGCGAAGAACGCCTGCATCACTTTCTCAACGACGAAGGCCTGGCCGTCACGGTCGGCAATGCGGAGGAAAACGAGCGGGGCTTCGCCCTGATGTTCCGCATCCAGGCGGCGGAGCGAGGCATGTTGCGCCCGATGTATCGCGATGTCCTGAAGACGACGTTCAGCCAGAACTTCCGCAGCACGCCGCCGAAAAGCCTGCTGGGGACGGGCCCCATCAATCAGCTGTGCGGCGGGCATGTCATCGCCGGCCAGGACCTCATCAAGCAGCTGATCATGGCCACCTTGGAGCATGCGAAGCGACTCCTCGCCCGCCGGGACGACGAGTTCAAGCTGCTGGGACGCGTCATCCCCTGCGATGATATCGCCCAGAATCGGGACATGAAGCCGCTGCGCAGTCGGATCGTTAAGCTGGAAAAACCGTACTCGGCGGTCTTCCGCGGCCTCCCGATCCGCGTGACGGATAGCATCGAAGTCGGCCATGCGGACGACTCGGAGGGGCTGGCGGCCGATTACCATATCGATCACCAGAACCAGGAGCTCCACTTCGTGGCGCTGTATCGGGTGCCGGCGCCGAAGGCCTAGCACGCGCAAGCGCGAGGGGGGCGCGACTCGAGGGCAGGAGGACTTGAGGGCACGAGTAAGAGGCTCGGCTGACAAGAGAGATACAGGTCTCAAAGGGAAACCGGAGACCGGATGAGTGGCTGGGGAATTAAATTCCGGGTGACGGGTGTCAGCCACGGGTGACGGCGACTCAGGTATCGGCTTCTCGGCCATCGGGGGCGGGAGCCTGGAGCCGGCTGCTGAAGGCCGCACGGCTGATTCCCGAGAGGCTGAGGGCCTGGTGGCCGGCACCTGTCACCTGAAAGAATATGTCCGAGGCTAACTTTCCGGTTTCCGGTTTCAGTTGGGGATTTGATTCGAGGCAGCTAGGTCGTGACGCGGTCCCGACCCTACCTAGATACAGCGGAGGCGATGTCATCGCATCCCTACCTGGGCAGGATGAGGTAGGGGCAAGACGGTGTCGCAACCGGAGGGTCGAGGGGGTCGAGGCGGACGCGTCGGCGACGCGTCCTCACCTTGACATGAGGGAAGGGAGATGCAGAGTCGGGGGCGTGTCCTTAAGAATGCGAATACAATATCCATGCGGGTTCAGCTCACGCTGACCTCAGGGAGTTCTCGCGCTTAAAGAAATCGGCCTCCGGCCCGCTCCCCTTCCCTCCCGGGAATAATCCGCGCCTTTCCTTCGCCAGCGTGCCGGCGTCGGGATGACTGCTCCGCACGCAATATTTATCACGAACGTGAACACTCACACTTCCAACGAACAGATCCTCGCCCTCCTCCAGCAGCTCGCCGCCCAGAACGCCGAACTGCTGCAGCAGGTCGCGGCCTTGAAGGCCAAGACGGACCTCTTGGAGCACAAGATCGATTCGATCGCCGAAGAAGCAGGGCTGATCTGAGCGTCTGCGTGGCGACGCCGCAGCCGTCAGATGTGCAAAGGTGCAAATCGGAGCGGAGCTCCTGTGCAAAGGTGCAAAGGTGTTTTTAGGGCTAGGGCCAGAGCTAGGGCTGGGGCTAGGAAACTTTTAAGGTCTCGGGTCTCGGCCGTCGGGATCCAGGTTCAGGTGTTTGGGTTCGGGTACAGGTACAGGATCTGAACTTTGCCCGGCACCCGCACCTGCACATTAAAACCCGTACCAGAGACCTATGGGCCGAGACCTGGGACCTGAAATACTTTCCGGTTTCCGGTCTCCCTTTGGGTCGGGGATCGGAGGGCGGGGCGGTGTCACGCCCCTACCTTACGGCCGCCGCATGGCGGCCGCGGATGACTTGGGGCTGGGCGTAGACGGGGTCAGACCCTCTCGGCGTGGCGGACGACCGGGCCGGTCATCCCTACCAACGGCGAACGGCCGGGCCGGGCGTCCCTACCAAAGGCAACTAGGGCCGCACGTGGTGCTGTCCCTGCCTCAAGAGAGCTTCTTCAACTCGCCGGTGCTGTCGCCGAGCTGGACGTCGCGGATGTCCATGCGGTTGAGCATGCTGACCCAGAGGTTGTTCAGCGGGGTCTCCTTCGGATACACGATGTGACGGCCCTGACGGATGGTGCCGCAGCCCTTGCCGGCGAGCAGGATCGGGAGGTCGTCGTGGTTGTGACGGTCGCCATCGCTGTTGCCGGAGCCGTAGACGATCATGGAGTGGTCGAGGAGATTGCCGTCGCCTTCCTTCACGGACTTGAGGCGATCGAGGAGATACGCGAAGTGCGTGGCGTGGAAGACGTTGATATCTTTGATCTTCGACAGCTTCGCCGGATCGTGGCCGTGGTGGGAAATGCTGTGGTGGCCGTCGCGTACGCCGATGAACGGGTACGAACGGTTGCTGCCCTCGTTGGCCAGGACGAACGTCGCCACGCGGGTCGTATCGGTCTGGAACGCGAGCACCATCAGGTCGGCGAGGAGGCGCAGGTGTTCAGCGTAGCTTTCCGGGATGCCCTTGGGGATGGTCGCGTTGGCCGGGACCTTGGACTGGCCGGCCGCGCCGGATTTCTGGATGCGCAGCTCCATCTCGCGCACCGCCGTGAAGTATTCGTCGAGCTTGCGCTGGTCGTCGGCGCCGAGGCGCACGTTGAGTTCGCGGAAGTCTTCGCGCACCGCGTCGAGGACCGACTTGCGCTGCGCGTCGCGTTGCTGGCGCTCGAGGTCGGTGCCCGAGCCGAAGAGACGTTCGAAGATCAGCTTCGGGTTCACTTCCTTCGGCATCGGCTGGGTCGACGAACGCCAGGCGATGTTGGACTGGTAGATGCAGGAGTAGCCCGAATCGCAGCCGCCGGCCAGCTTGCTGGCCTCGGTGCCGATCTCGAGGGAGGCCAGGCGCGTGCGTTCGCCGATGCGGGCGGCGGCGAGCTGGTCGGCCGAGACGCCCGCGCGGATGTTGGCGCCGTCGGTCTTGCGGGGCTGGGCGCCGGTGAGGAAGGCCGCCATCGCGCGCGCGTGGTCGCCGCCGCCGTCGCCGTGGGAGCGGGCCTTGTCGGCCGTGAGGCCAGTGAGCACCGAGAAGTCGGACTTGTGGGCCGCGAGCGGCGCGAGGATCGCGGGCAGCTTGGAAGGCAGGGAGCCTTCGTTGCCGACGCGCCATCCGTCCATGTTCACCCCGTTGGGGACGTACAGGATCGCCATGCGGTTCGGCGCGGCCTGCTTCGTGGGCGTGTTGCCGGCGGCCCAGCTGGTCTGGAGGCCCATCGCCTCGAGCCACGGCAGGGCCATGACGGCGCCGAGGCCCTTGAGGAGCGTGTGGCGGGGGAGGAGTTCGGTCTTCATGACGGGGGTGATTATTTCTTAGCAGGTTCTGGCCCGCTTTCAACCTGAGAGGTTCCACGGCGGAGGCGGAAGGGGTCGCTCATCACCACGCCCAGGACCAAGGCCGAGAAGCGGCCGTCTTGGGCGAGGGTGGCGGACGTGATCTTGTCGACCGCCGGGCCGTCGTAGTAATCGAGACCGCGGCCGAGGCCGAAAGTGAGGAGCTTCGAAGCCAGGTTACGGACAATCTTTTCTTTGTCGGCCTTGAGGAGCTTCTTCAGCTCGGCGGCGCCGGCGAAGGAGCGTCCGTCGGGGAGCTTGCCGGAAGGGTCGATCGGCTGCCCCTCGTCCTTCGAGCGCAACTGGCCCACCGCGTCGAACTGCTCGAACGCGAAACCGATGGCGTCCATGCGGGAGTGGCAGGAAGCGCAGGCGGGATCGGCGCGGTGCTGCTCCATGCGCTGGCGGAGGTTGCCCTTGAGCGGCTGACCCTCGAGGGTCGGGACGGACGGCGGCGCGGGCGGCGGCGGCGAGCCGAGGATTTGTTCGAGGATCCACTTGCCGCGTTTGACCGGCGACGTGCGGGTGGGGTTGGACGTCGCCGTCAGGATGGACGCGTGGGTGAGAATGCCGCCGCGTTCGCCCTTGGGGAGCGTCACGCGCACGAACGGCGAAGGACCGCGGGTGCGGGGCAGGTCGGCCGGGATGCCGTAGAACTGCGAGAGATTGCGGTCGAGGTAGGTGAAGTCGGCGTCGATCAGGTCGAGCACGCTGCGGTCCGCGCGGACGATCTCGGCGAAGAAAAGTTCGGTCTCCTTCATCATCGACACGCGGACCGCATCATTGAAGGCCGGGAACATCGTCGGGTCGGGCGAGACCGTGGAAAGCTGGCGGAGCTGGAGCCACTGCAGCCCGAAGCCCTCGGTCAGGTAGCGGGAGCGCGGGTCCTTGAGCAGGCGCTGGGTCTGCGCCTCGAGGTTGG
>JBJTAX010000058.1:0-8693 GCA_046091055.1 Verrucomicrobiota bacterium
AGCTTGTCCAGCGCCGCCAGCAGGCGGCCGACGTCGTGGTCGACCTGCTTCACGAAGTCGGCATAAGGACTGATGCCGCTGGAGCCTTGGAAATCCTTGGTCGGCACGATCGGCGTATGCGGGGCGTTCAGCGGCACATAGGCGAAGAACGGCTTGGATGGGTCGGCCTTCCGCTGGGCCTCGATGAAGGCGATCGTCTGGTCGATGACCGAGGGCATCACGTCGACGGCCTCGAACTTCGGGCCGGCCGGGCCGGTGCGCAGCCAGGTCTTGGTGGCGCTGGGGATCTCCGTCACGCGCCGGTCCTTGACCCAGACGAACGGCGGCATGTCGAGCGAGGCGCTGATGCCGAAGAAGGTGTCGAAGCCATGGTCGACCGGGCCATCCACGATATCGCGTCCGTAGTCCACCGAGGCCGCATCCTGGAAGGCCTTGCTGAAATTGCCGCCATCATCGGCGACGCCGCCGTCCTTCAACGGAAAGCTCATGCCGAGGTGCCACTTGCCGAAACACCCCGTCGCATAACCCTGCTGCTTCAGCAGGCCGGCAAGGGTGAGACGGTCTTTCGCGATCAGCGGAGTCGAGAAACCGCCAAGCACGCCGGACTGGAGCTTGGTGCGCCAATGGTAGCGTCCGGTGAGGAGGCTGTAGCGGGTGGGCGTACAGACGCCTGAGGACGTATGTCCGTCGGTGAACCGCACTCCGCCTTTGGCCAGCGTATCCAGCTGCGGGGTCGCGATCTTGCTCTGCGGGTTGTTGGCGCCGAGGTCGCCGAAGCCTTGGTCGTCGGCCAGGATGACGATGATGTTCGGCTTCTCGGCCGCGTTCAATCCGGCCAGCGTCAAGGCCAGCACGAGAATAGGGTATCGCATGGGGAAACCTTAATCTGCCCGCCTGACGGCTGCTTTCAACCCCGCAGTTCGTCGTCAGAAAGGCATCCACCCTAGCCCGAAGACGCGATCGCATAACCAAGCCGCACCTAGGCCCAGGAGACACCACGAGGCGCGTCTGACGAAAGGTCCATGGGACGGAGAAGCACGCAATCGGATCATGGGCCAGATCAGGCAGCCGACGATCGCCAACTGGCCCGCCTCGACTCCAAGGTTGAAGGAAAGCAGACAACGCACGAGGCCGTCATCCGGCAAGGACATGCCCCTCAGGACCTCGGCGAAGCCGAAGCCGTGCACCAAGCCGAAGGCGAAAGTCAGGACCCAACGATGCGGACGTTCCCGCGGCGTCAGGTTCTCCCATGCGACGTAGATGATTGTGGCCGCGATCCCCGCCTCGACCAGTCGCGTCGGCAACGAGACCCAATCCAAAGTGGCCAGGATCAGCGTGCAGGTATGGGCCACGGTGAAGGCCGTCACCACCTTGATCAGTTCCTTCGGCCTGGCGACGAGGATCAGGGCGGCCAGGAAGCAGAGATGGTCGAATCCGAGGAAGATATGGGCGACCCCCATCCGGAAGAACTGCCACAGTCGGCGCCATGCCGACACCTCGTTCCCGGTGACATAGTCATAGTCCGGCTCGAACCGGGTGAAGACCACTTCGGTAACCTGACCCGCATGCACGAAACTTCCCAAGACCGAATGCCTCTCGCCTAGCCGGTCGAAGAAACCGAAATCGAAGGCCACGTCCTCTGGTTCGTCCTCGAAGACCCGTTCGAATCGGAAGGCGACCAAGGCCAGGGCCGAATGATAATCCTTCTCGGGTATCGTCCGACCGGCGTCCGGCGGCCAATCGAAGCCGACGAAGGCGCCGATTCCGGGCGCATAGCCCGTAGCCTCGACCCCGACATGCTCCGACAGGAAAGCGACGATCTCCGGCGTGTGCCGAGCGAGCTCCTCGCGACTGACCTGCCGGTCATGATCGTCATCCAGCGCGACCATGCGGGCCAGGGTCGTGAGATCGTAAGTCAACCGCGTCCGCATCATGTCCGCGTCGATGACTACCCGCAGGTAACTGGTCTCGGGATTGTGCGCGCAGGCCTCAGGCAAGACGAAGCCGCCCAGCCAGAGCATGGCGAGGGCGAGCCCACGCCCGCAGCCCGGCTGAAACCACCGCTGACGCATCCGGACTTACTTGACCGCCGGAGCGTAGGTGATCCACATCGGCGAAGCCCAGACGAGTTCGCCGAAGGAATCGCGCGGCCGCTTCTGCTGCTCGCCGCGGAAATAGTAATAGCTGGTCTTACCGGCGACGGGCGCCGGATCGGTCCAGGTCAGGTCGACCTCGGCGTTGCCAGGTTCCCAGACCTTGATCTCCACGTCATCCTTGACGAGGACGACGCGGGCGAACGGAGCCGTGCCCTGCAGGTGCAGCTTCAGCGTCGGGGCCTCCGCAGCCGTGAACTCATCGCCCATCATGTAATTCCTGCCGGCGGCGGAGGAGGTGTACTCGGCGACGATGTTGTCCGTAGCCGCATAGGTGTGCCGCAGACGCATCGCCTTCAACAGTGCTTCGCGCGAGTTGTTCTCGGCGTAGACGAGCGCATAGCTGATGTGGGTCGAGCCATGGTCGCTGCTCGACTGGAAGGAGAAGCGATACCCCTTCTTTAAGGCGAGATTGACGAATCCGAGAGGCTCCCATCCTCCGATCGAGTCGTCGGCCGTCGGACACCGCGGGGCGCCGGGGCGTTCGTAATTCTGACGCGCGCCCTGGTAGATCTCCACCATCGGCTCGTAGCGCGCATCCCAGTCGCGCCAGTCGGTGCCCATCGAGGTCGCGCTGGTATGCGACGCGCAGACGCCATCGAACGCCTTGAGGTATCCGTAGAGCATCTGGGTATCCGGGGCATGCCCGGTGAAATCGCGGGCGGACTTGGGCAGACGAGGCAGGGTGCGAACGCCACGCTGCTCGAAGACGACGTTCCGATGGCCTTCGGGGTAGGACACGCTGCGCTCATAGGTGAAGGGCGGCTCGAACTTGCCGGCGATGCGGAAAGCATCGGTGGTCTTCTGCGTGAGCCACCAAGGGTATTCGCGACCGCCCCCGTTGTCATGGTCGCCGCAGCCCAGCCAATCCATCCCGGCGACGTCGATCGCGTAGCGCCACATGTCTTCCAGGGGTCCGTCGTTGCCGCCGTCGCCGGAGATCTCGGTATGCCGATGGAACTCGCCACGGATGATCTGTAGCCTCGGACCCGTCGCGGTGGTGCGATACGCCCTGACCCGGGCGATCTCCTCGCGCTCCTTGACGGTCTCGGCCGAAGGCTGCGGGTCGGCCTTGAGGGTCGCCCGTGCGGTCTTCAGCTGTGGCGCGACCGCCGCGCCACGTGGCTCGAGGCGGCTGAGATAGACGTCGTTGTCGAACGGATCCTTCTCGGCGTTGAGGTTCGATTCGCTGCCCGGTCCGAGCTTCTGCACATGGGCGCTCTGACGATGGTCGCTCGAATGGGCGACGATGATGCCGCCTTCAGGATGCGCGGACACCGCCGGCGTATTGTAGAGCAGGTTGTCGGAATGCGGCAGCAGGATCGGCCCCACCCAGGCCTTGCCGTCGAAGTAGACGGCGTGATTCAGCCAGACCGTGCCCAGCGGGGTGTTGAAATTATTCTGACGGCTGCGCGAGAGGAGCCAGACGCGGCCGTCCTTGTCGGCGGCGATACGGCCGAGGTTATTGTAGGCGTTTGCGGATTCGTCGACTTCGGCTTCCTCGCCTTTGGCACGATCGACGGGCTCAGGCGTACGCACCGGCAGATTCTTGCCTTTGGCCCGCGGCTTGGAATTGACGAAGGCGGTCGTCGGCGAGGCGACCGGTTCCATCCACTTGTCGTCGGCAAGCACGCGCAAGCCGATCTGACGACCCTTGTACAAGCCAATGCCGTCGTTGTTGTCATAGGCTCCCCAGTCCTTGCCCCAGGTGGCCCCGCTCTGCTCCCAGCAGACCCAGAGATGATCCTGTCCGTCGTAGGCCAAAGAAGGGCGAGCCTCGTAGAGCCAGGAATTGCAGACCGGGCGGGCGGGCGCCGCTTCTCCCGTGGTGGCATAAGTTCTCAGCCAGACGTCGTAGTCACCCTTGTCATAAGTGTCCCAGGCGATGCTGACCTTGCCGTCCTTCGAGGCCGCGATCGCCGGCGTCCAGCAGCTGCCCGCCTGAGGACTGACGCGCAGCTCGGGCGACCAGGATGAACCAGCCTGACGACGGGCCAGCACGCGGAAGACGCCGTCACGCACACCTTGCCAAGCGACCCAGACCTGCCCCTTCGCATCGGTGGCGGCCACCGGGCTGATGTCGTTCGCCTCGTTCTGCGAAAGGTTGACCGGAGTCGTGAAAGCGCCGTCGGCATAGGAACAGGCCCAGACTTCGAAGTCGGGCATGGCCTTCATCTGCTTCCAGGCCTTGTTCTCGCTCCAGAAGATCCAGAGGCGGCCGGCACCGTCCAAGGCCAAGGCTGACTTATAGATGTCGCAGCCATCGGCGGTGACCGGCACGGTGAGCGTCTTATCCTTCGCCTTGATATTGAGCATCAGACGATCGCCGCCCGGAAGCTTGGCCAGGTAACCGAAATCGGCCGGAGCGGAAGTCATGGACTTGGCGCGCTGATCCCGATCCAACCCCGGAGCATAGCTCGAGTAAGCCGTGAAGATGGTGCCGTCCGCGGCCACGGCGATGGCGGGGTAGTCATCGTCGGCGCGGGTCTCGGAAATCTTGGCGGTGGAAGCAACGCGTTCGATCTCGAGCGCGCCACCCAGCTTGGCCAGCACATGATCGTAAGGAATCTCGCCGAGGCGGAAGGTGACCTCGCCCTTGGGCAGCTTCAGCGTGACGACGGCGTCATCACTGACGTCGGTCAGGCGCAAGATGATGCCGTTGTCGGCCATCGTCTCGCCGGCAGCCTTCTTCTTGGCGCCTTGGGCGCCTTTCTTCTGCGCATTCGTGCGACGGACGGTCAAGGGACGGGTCGAAGCCTTCCAAGAGAGGCCGTCGACTTCGTCCTTCATCTGGAAACGCCAGCCGGTGACCATGTCCACCTTGCCCGCGGAGACGGAAACGGACCCGTCCCAGACGGTCGGAGCATGGTCGGTGAGGCCGAAGCGAACCAAGACACCAACCTCTTCGGCGCCAAGGAACGAAGATGCGGATAGGAAGAGCGAAAGAATGACTAGGAATCGCATGAGGTATTTGTGACTAAAACAACCTTAAGTGCCCAGAGTTTCAGGTTATCGCAACGAAGACCGATTTAGCGGTCATCACGCGAAATGCCCCTGGCGAACCTGGACCGCGGCCTATCTTGTTTGCCTCCGGAGCCTGAGCCCCCTAACCCTTGCCCTTCTCTCCATGTCTTCCCTCCTCGGCCACTCTTTCATTGGTTTCGCACGCGGCCAGTCCACCGCCGCCCCCTACCGGGCCATCAACCCCGCCACCGCGACCGCCCTTGAACCAGACTTCTTCCCGGCCACGGCCGCCGAGGCCTTCGTCGCCAAGCTCTCCGCCCTCTTCACCGAATGCGCCGACGGCGTCATGCTCACCGCCGGGATCCATCAGGCGTATCAGCTCGGCGTCACGGGACGTTCCGTCCAGGCCGGCGTCAAGGTGATCGCGAAAGGCAAGTCCAGCGGCCAGCCCAACCGCGCCGTCGCCACGCTCTTCGCGACCGAAGCCAAGACCTTCGTCGACGACGCCTCCCTGCAGGAAGAGATTTTCGGCCCGAGCTCGCTCGTCATCTGGTGCGCTGATCAGCGCGAAGTCGACGCCGTCCTCGGCGCCCTGCACGGCAACCTCACCGCGACCGTCCACGGCACCGACGCCGAACTCGGACAGCACGACGCGCTCAGCGCCCGCCTCGAGGCCGTCGCCGGCCGCGTCGTCATCAACGGTTTCCCCACCGGCGTCGAAGTCTCGCACGCCATCGTGCACGGCGGACCCTACCCGTCGCTCTCGGACGGCCGCACCACGTCCGTGGGCTCCAACGCCATCTACCGCTTTACGCGTCTCGTCTGCTTCCAGAACTATCCGGACGCCGCCCTGCCGGCCGAACTGCGCAACGCCAATCCCCTCGGCCTCTCGCGCCTCGTCAACGGCACCCGCTCCTCCGCCGCCCTGACCTAACCGCCAACCGCTTACCGCTTCCACCTCTCCGTCATGTCCCCCTTCGAACTCCAGAAGGTCCTCTCCTCCGGACTGCTCTCCTTCCCGATCACCGACTTCCAGGCCAGCGGCGACTCCGACGCCGCCGGCTACGCCACGCGACTGCAGTGGCTCGCACCCTACGGCGCGACCGCGCTCTTCGCCGCGGGCGGCACGGGTGAGTTCTTCTCCCTCGAGCCCAAGGAATACTCGTCCGTGATCAAGACCGCGGTCGACACCTGCGACGGACTCGTCCCGATCCTCGCCGGCGCGGGCGGCCCGACGCGCGTGGCCATCCAATACGCGCAGGAAGCCGAGCGCCTTGGCGCCAAAGGTATCCTGCTGCTGCCGCATTACCTGACCGAGACCAACCAGGACGGCGTCGCCGCGCACGTCGAGCAAGTCTGCAAGTCGGTGAAGATCGGCGTCGTGGTCTATAACCGAATCGTCTGCCGCCTCCAGCCGCACCACCTCGAGTAGCTCGCCGCCGCCAACCCGAACCTCATCGGCTACAAGGACGGCTTCGGCGACATCGAGCTCATGGTCTCCATCCGTCGCCGCATGGGCGATCGCTTCAGCTACCTCGGCGGCCTGCCGACCGCCGAAGTCTACGCCGCCGCCTACAAGGCGATGGGCGTGCCGGTCTACTCGTCCGCCGTGTTCAACTTCATCCCGCAGACGGCGATGGACTTCTACCATGCCGTCGCGAAGGACGACCATGCGACGCAGAACCGTCTGCTCGATACCTTCTTCCTTCCCTACCTCGAAATCCGCAACAAGAGCGCCGGCTATGCCGTGAGCATCATCAAGGCCGGCGCCACGATCATCGGCCACCCTGCGGGCCCCGTGCGCGCCCCGCTCACGGACCTCAAGCCGGCCGAAGTCGAGCAGCTCGCCGCCCTGATCGCCAAAGCCGGCGTCAAGTAAGCCCGGATGCGCGAGTTCGCCGGAGCATCAGTGGACCATCTCGACGACGCTGTCGCCAAGGTGAAGCAGCGCGTGCTGCCGCTGTTCATCCTGATGTTCATCGTGAACTACCTGGACCGGGTGAACGTCGGCTTCATCCAGCAGCACCTGCGGACCGACCTCGGGCTCGACAGCGCCGCCTACGGCCTGGGCGCCGGGCTGTTCTTCGTCGGCTACGCGATCTTCGAAGTCCCCTCCAACCTGCTCCTGCAGAAGTTCGGCGCCCGCCTCTGGCTAACGCGCATCACCGTCACCTGGGGCGTCGTGGCCTCGCTGATGGCCTTCGCCCGGACCGAGAACGAATTCTACTTCCTGCGTTTCGCGCTGGGAGCCGCGGAGGCCGGCTTCTTCCCGGGCGTCATCTACTACTTCACCCGCTGGCTGCCCTCCGCCGAACGCGGCAAGGCCATCGCCTTGTTCCTGAGCGGCTCGGCCATCGCCTCCATCCTCTCCGGGCCGCTCTCCGGCGCGCTCATGCAGACGTCCCTGTTCGGCCTCAAGGGCTGGCAGAGCATGCTCTTCGTCGAAGGACTATTCTCCGTCGTCATCGGCATCGGGGCCTGGTTCTGGCTGGATTCCCTCCCGCGGGACGCCCGCTGGCTCTCTGCCGAGCAGAAGCACGCCCTGGAGACGACCATCGAGGCCGAGCAACGCGAGCGTGAGGCCAGTCAGTCCGAAAGGCCCGGCGTCCTTCGCCTGCTTCGTGACCCGCAGATCGTGCTCTTCTGCGTGATCTACTTCGCCATCCAGCTGACGATCTATGCCGCGACCTTCTGGCTGCCCAGCATCATCCGGAAGATGGGCGACCTCACCGACCTGCAGGTCGGCTTCCTGAATTCGGTGCCTTGGACGATCTCCATCGCCGGCATGTATCTCGCCGCCGCGGGCGCGGTCCGCTGGAGACGTCCGCAGCTCTGGGTCGCGGGCGCGCTCATCATCGCGGCGACGGGCATGTTCCTTTCGACGACCGGCGGTCCGATCTTCGCCTTCGTGGCCATCTGCTTCGCCGCCCTCGGCTTCAAGTCGGCCTCCTCGCTCTTCTGGCCGATCCCGCAAGGCTATCTCGACGCCCGCATCGCGGCGGCGGTCATCGCGCTCATCAATTCCTTGGGCAACCTCGGCGGCTTCGTGGCCCCGACGGTCTTCGGCCAGCTCGAAAAGGCCACCGGGTCGGTCCAGTACGGCCTCTACGGCCTCGCCGTCGCCTCGGTGCTGGCCGCCGGCCTCGTCTTTCTCGCCCGCACCAAGCCCCGAGCCTGAAATAGCCTACCCCTATCCCTACCCCTTTCTGTCATGTCCTCTCCCCTCATCCAATCCGTCCGTGTCGTGCCCGTAGCCGGCCACGACAGCATGCTGCTCAACCTGAGCGGCGCACACGGGCCTTTCTTCACGCGCAATATCGTCCTGATCACCGATAACTCCGGACGTACCGGCTTGGGCGAAGTCCCCGGCGGCGAGAAGATCCGCCAGACGGTCGAAGACGCCGCGCCCTTGCTCATCGGCCAGGAGATCGCCGCCTATGAACATCTCCTCGCCAAAGTCAGCGCGGCCTTCTGTGACCGCGACGCCGGCGGCCGCGGCCTGCAGACCTTCGACCTGCGCGTGACCATCCACGCCGTCACGGCGATCGAATCCGCCCTGCTCGACCTCCTCGGCCA
>JBJTAX010000059.1:0-3703 GCA_046091055.1 Verrucomicrobiota bacterium
CATCGCATCCCCCCGCGTCGAGGCAGGGACAGCACCACGTGCTGTCCTCGGTACGGCTATGTCGTGACGCGCGTCGGTAAGACGTCGCCGAGGTAAGCCGTCATCAGCAGTGCCTTGGCCAAGGGCCCCGTCGCGCCGAGCACCAGTAAGACCGCCGAAAGAATGCCAAGCGTCCGCGCCATCGGGGATGAATTCATGCGTTCAGCTTACCGCCATCACTCCTCTCTGAAAAGCCGTATTTCCTTGGGTAGGGTCGGGACCGCGTCACGACATAGTAACCCAGGCCAGTGGATGACTGCGTCGATGGCAGATGACTGAATCGATGACAGAGCCGAAAAAATCTGCCACCCCGCCACCCGAAACGATGTATCGCCCCTTGTCCCCATGTCACCATGCCCACGTGTCCCCTCGCGGCTTCGCCGCGCTCTCTTTTGCACCTTAGCACGGCAGTTTTATCTCTCTGGCCAACCGGCCAACTGATCAACCGATCAACTCGTGGCGACTCTAGTGTGTTCCCCTTGTCAACGTGTCAACTTTCCCACGTGCCCCCTCGCGCAAGCGCGTGTCACCGTGCCAGCATGTTACCTCGCGCAACCGTGTGTCCCCTGCACAGTTTTCACCGCTGTGAAAACTGTGCATGCCCCTCGATCCTCTTCTCCAATTCCCCGCGCTCAGCTTCGTTGAGTCCTTCCGGGAATTTGGCCGATGACCGGCGCCATTTGTCCAGCCACTCCTTGGAAAGCAGGGCATGGCGGCAGGGCAGGGCGTAGCCGGGCGTGAGCGCGACGATGGTCTCCTTCTTCACGCCGGTGCCGGTGCCGATGGCCACGTGGAAGCCGGCGTTGAGCAGGGCCACGCGTACGGCGGTCGAGGCCGAGTAGGTGAAGAGTTCCGCGGGCTTGCGCGGGTCGCAGAGACCGATGAGCCGCTGGAACTGCCCGAGCGTCCAGCACGCGGTGTCCGTCTTGTGCGAGAAGAAATCGAAGAAGATCAGGTCGGGCTTGGCCGAGGCCTGGGTCACGGTCTGCCAGAAGTCGCCCACGTGCAGTTCCCAGCTCAGGCCGGCGAACTGGCGCGACGTCCACTCCTGCCGCGCGAGGATGGCGTCCGGTCCGGAGTGACGGAGATACTCGAAGCGGTTCTTGTGCGTCAGGGCGAGCTTGAGCGAGTCGAGGTCGTTCTCGAAGCTGATGACGCGCATTTGGCGGACCGGGCCCTTGGCGGCTTCGGCTTCGTAACACTGGATGGCGGCCATGGCGTTCGCGGCGGCGCCCAGGCCGATGTCCCAGACGATCAGCGGCTCGACCTCCTCCGGCTGCTTCCCAGCGGGCAGGGCCAGCCGGCCGGCGAGGTCGGACTGGTCGACGTACAGCGCCTTGGCTTCGACCATGGGCGGGGTGTGCGCATGCATGATCTCGCCCGAGGAGATCTGCCGGATGCTCGCGAAGCCTTCCTCGGCGATATGGACCTCGTAGTCGCCCAAGGTGCGCGGACGGCGTTCCTTGCCGATCTTCGGCGGGACGGCAGGGTTGTCCATGTCCTCGATCTGCAGGATCTGGCGCTTCTGGTGGTAGTAGGCCAGGAAGGTGTCATCGAGGATGCTCTGCCGGATCTCCCGCATCATCTGATGGTAGAAGAAGATGTTGTGCTGGCCGAGCAACGTCCAGCCGAGCGGCTCCTTGGTCTTGGTGAGGTGATGCAGGTAGCCGCGCGACTACTTGGCGCAGACCGGGCACTTGCACGCGGCGTCGATCTTCTCCTCGGAGAACCGATAGATCGAGCGACGTAGCTGCAGGATGCCACGGGAGGTATACGCGGTGCCGAACTGGGCGACCTTGTTCGGGATGATGCAGTCGAACATGTCGACGCCGCGGTGGACGGCTTCAAGGAGGTCGAGCGGGGTGCCGACGCCCATCAGATAGCGCGGCTTGTCCGCCGGGAGCATCGCCGCGGCGATCTCGCACGTGTCCTCCCGCTCGCTCTTGCCTTCGCCGACCGCGAGGCCGCCGATGGCGAAACCGTCGAAGGGCAGCTGGGTCAGGCCGTCGGCGCTGATCTTGCGGAGGTCGGGGTAGAGCGCGCCCTGGACGATCGCGAACATGGACTGGGGGGAATCACCCCGGGCCTTGAGGCTCCGGAGGGCCCAGCGGTGGGTGATCTCGAGCGCTTCCTTGGCCGTGGACTTGTCGGCCGTCGACGGGATGCACTGGTCGAGCACCATCATGATATCGCTGCCGATGGCGACCTGGGTGCCGATGCTGGTCTCGGGGCTGAGGAGATAGGTCTTGCCGTCGACGTAGCTGCGGAATTCGGCGCCTTCCTCCTTCATATTGCGCGCGTGCGGGAGGGAGAAGATCTGGAAGCCGCCGGAGTCCGTCAGGAAGGATTTCTCCCAGCCGGTGAACTTATGGATGCCGCCGAAGCTCCGGAAGACCTCGGGGCCCGGCCGCAGGAGCAGGTGATAGGTGTTCGCCAGCAGGATCTGGGAGCCGGAATCGAGCAGGGTGTCGAACGTCTGCGCCTTGACGGTCGCCTGGGTGCCCACGGGCATGAACAGCGGTGTCTTCACCTCGTTGTGCAAGGTGCGGAACGTCGCCGCCCGGGCGCGCGAACCGGTGGCCGTCGCCTCGAGCCTGAAATTCAGCCGGCTGGTGGACATCGAGGCCCATCTCGGGGGAAAGCGTCAAAAGTGTAAAGGGGCAAAGAGAGCCGCGAATAGGTGTTGGCGGCTAGCGGATAGCGGTTGGCGGTTAGGCTGCCGCATGGTGTATCGAGGCCGCCGTATGGTGGCCGCAGGGTAGGGGCAGGACTACGTCATGCCCTCCATTGGGCGCGACACCGTCGCGCACCTACCTCGCCCGCCACCCGCCTCCTTGCCTCTCCCTATACTCAATACTCCAAACCCCATACTCGCGAATTTTCCTATACTCGATACTCGATACTCGATACTCCATACTCTTACGCACCTATATGCGCCCCCTCATTCCTCTGTTCCTCGCCGCCGCGGCCTTCGCGGCTCCGACCATCCCGGCTGAATCGATCGCCAAGAAGGGCGAGCTGCTCTTCGCCGATGACTTCTCCGGCACGCCGGACCAGCGCTGGGTCAAGGTCGTCCCGACCTTCTCCGTCGAAGGCGGCGCGCTCAAGGGTGTGCAGACCCGCCTCAAGGATGTCCTCGGCAAAGACGGCAAGACCGTCGCGATCAAGGCCCACGCCGCCGTCCATGGCCTCGAAGTCCCGACCAAGGATTCCATCGTCGAAGTCCGCATCAAGCTCGACGGCGCCTCGATGGTGGACGTCGAACTCGACGACCGTAAGTACACCGGCGCCCACTACGGCCACCTCTGCCGCGCCCAGGTCCGTTACGACGCCAAGACCAAGAAGGGGTCCGTCCAGATCATCGACGAGCGTGACGGTGGCATGAAGAACGAGATCCGCGCCCTCCTGCAGGATCCGGCTCGCAAGGCCGAAGGCCAGAAGCTCATCGTCGGCCGCTCCGCCACGTTCCCCGCCGACGTCAAGCCGGGCGAATGGCAGAATCTCGTCGTCGAGATCGTCGACGACCAGATCCGCATCGTCCTCGACGGCAAGCCCGTCGGTTACCTCAAGTCTTCGGGTATCGCCCACGCCACCAAGTCCCGCTTCGAATTCGGCGTCGCCGGCCAAGCCGACGGCCACAGCGGCCAGTTCGACGACCTCAAGA
>JBJTAX010000060.1:0-8080 GCA_046091055.1 Verrucomicrobiota bacterium
TTTCGAACCAGTGCAACAAGCAGAAGCAACCTGTCACGAACGAGGTCACGATCTTCCGCGCCATCCCTGAGGGTTCGGGACAATGGGCCAAGCCCATGCCTTGGCTGCGCACATCCTATCCGTTCGGCGTCGGGCCCTACAACCACGGGGCGTCGCACATCGAACAGGGTCCGGACGGCTTCCTGTACGTAAGCAATGGCGCCCGGACCGACGGCAATGAGGCCGGGCAATCGGATCAGTATTACAAGGGCGGCGAAGTGCCGCTCACGGCCGCCCTCTGGCGTATCGACCCAGAATCCTCCGAACCCAAGATCGAGGTCTTCGCGCGGGGCCTGCGTAACACTTACCACTTCACTTGGGACCAATCCGGACGTCTGCTCGGCGTCGAGAACGGCCCTGATGCCGACGCGCCCGAAGAACTGAACGTGCTGTCGGCCGGCGCGCACTACGGCTTCCCCTTCCAGTTCTCTGACTGGGATCGCAAAGCTTACCCGCACAGCCCGGATGCCCCGACGGGACTCACGATCAAGCGCCCGATCCGCAATCTCGGCCCCGATGCCCTCGGTGTCGAAGGACCGACCGCCACCTTCACGCCGCACTCCTCGCCTTCGGCGATCGTGGAACTTGGCGCGGATTGGCCCGCCCCGCTCGGCGGACAGCTCCTCGTCGCCCGCTTCGGCAACCTGATCTCGCAGTCCGGAGGTTATGATGTCCTCCGCCTCAAGGTCGATTTCACGAAGGGCACGACCGAGACCCACGCGGTGCTCCAACCGCTGGGCCGCCCGATCTCCTTGGTCAAACTGCCGGACCATCGTCTGTTGATCGCCGAATACACGCGTGGCACGACCTTGGGCGCCGGCCTCAGCACCCCAGGACGCCTGCTCATCCTCGAACCGAAATGAGCTCAGGCGAGCTTGGTCAGCTTGAACGAGCGATAACTCATCTCGCCGCTGATGGCGTCGCGATGCAGGCGCGACCCTTTAACCCCCGCGAAATCGAGCGCGAGCTTATGCAGGAAACGAGGCAGGGCCTGTTTCACCATGGCCTCATACCTTGGGGTGTTGAGTTCCATACCTCGCACGACCTCGGGATTGATCAGGCGCATCTCGTCCATCCGCAGCCGCCGGTGCTTAGTCAAGCCGACGACCCACTCCTCCACACCGCTCTGATAACGCAGGTCCGCATGTCCGAACCTTCCGCCCGGCTTGAGCACGCGGGCGACTTCGTCGAGGAAGCCCGGGAAGTCCGGATAGCAGTGCGAGGCTTCCAGGTTGATGACCACGTCGAAGCTGCCGTCCGCGAAAGGCAGCTTCTGGGCGTCGCCGACCTGGAAACGCAGGCCGTCGGCCTGATGCCGTGCCTGGCAATACGCGATGGCTTCGGGGTTGAGGTCCAGGCCGACATACTCGGCCGGCCGATAGGTCCGGGCGAAATACGAAGCTCCGCCGCCATGACCGCAGCTGACCTCCAGCACCCGGAGGCCGCGCAGCTCCACGCCACCGCGGACATGTTCATATAACTGGATGTTGGGGCGGTTCGGTTCATCGTCGGCGGATAGCGACAAAGGTACGCCGTCAGCATCCTCGAAGGCGTAGTTCAAGAAGTCTACGCCTCGGGCCCGGACGCGTCGCGTGAAGAACGGATACCACCAGGCCCACAGCTTCTGCCGGAACTTAGGGCGGACCAGGATCTCTTCGATGAGCCCCATCAGGACCAGACTCCTTGTTCGACCAACGCCTTGGTCGCGGCCTCCGACCAACCGCGGTTAGCCACCGGGTTCGCGGGACTCGGATGCGGGACCTTCGCATACTTCACGAGCAAACCGTCCAAGGCTTCGCGCGCCCGGGTCTCGGCATAGCCGCCGATGCCGACGACGGTGCTGACGCCGAGCGTCTCGACGATGACGCGGAGGAGTTTGTCGCATTCCTTGTTCACCGGCGCCATGACGTCGGCCGGAAGTTCCTCAGGAATGACGTTCCGGCCCTGCTTGGTATTCTCAAGGAACAGCAGCGGGCAGTAGTTGTGGACGAGATGGTCGGCGAAGAAGGCCTGCGGCTTGCCGTAGCGCTCCTGGAAGAGACCCCAGAGACGGCGACCGCTGACCTCCGAACGGTGGCAGCCGAAACCGGTCACCTTTTTGCCCGGGTGCTCTTTCTCCGGACGCCCGACCGGCATATCCAGCCCCATCCAATCCCGGACGGCGGCGATCTCCCCGAACGGTACGCCGGTCTGGGCCATCCCGAAAGGACCCGGATTCATGCCCAAGAAGAGCACCTTCTTCGGCCCAGAAGCCGCGTAGCGTCGCAGATACTCCTCATGCGAAGCCCAGGCGTAGTCCAGCGGCTGATAGACGAAGTCGGCCGGCGCAGGGAAGGAGCGGCCGGCCAAAGCCTTCCGTAACGCGATCGTCGCTCGGATGACGGGTTCGGCGGACATGGCTTCAGACAAACCGCCGACTCCGCCGAGGCGAGCCGGAAGGCTCCTGCCGGGGTGAGATTTCCCCTTGCGCTTCCCCCCGCAGGATAAAAAGTCCACCTCCCTACCGACGTGAGCAAACCGCAGCCCTGGACGACCAAAGACGCCGAAGAATACTACGGCTTCAAACGATGGGGAGGTAACAACTTCTCCGTGGACCCGCAAGGCCACCTCTGCGTGCACCCGAAGGGCGACCACCGTAAGATCCGCATCACGGACATCGTCAAGGAAGTCGAAGCCTCCGGCCTGAAGCCCCCGCTGACCATCCGCGTGCAGGACCTGCTCCGCAACCGCGTGACGCAGATCAACGAGGCCTTTCGTAGCGCCATCAAGGAGGAGGACTACGATGGCCGCTACCGCGGGGTCTTCCCGATCAAGGTCAACCAGCTCCGCGAGGTCGTCGAAGAGATCCTCGACGCCGGCGAAGAATACGACTTCGGCCTCGAAGCCGGCTCGAAGCCCGAGCTCATCATCGCCCTCGCCCTCCTGGAGAACCGCAAGGCCCTCCTCGTCTGCAACGGTTACAAGGACGAAGAATACATCGAGCTCGCCCTGATGGGCCGACGTCTCGGCAAGCAGACCATCCTCGTCGTCGAACAGCTCTCCGAGATCGACGCCATCATCCGCATCGCCCGCCGCATGGGCGTGCAGCCCCACATCGGCCTCCGCGTCAAGCTCACCACCGCCGGCGAAGGCAAGTGGGCCGACAGCACCGGCGAGAACGCCAAGTTCGGCCTGACGGCCTCCGAGATCGTCGAGGTCGCCCAGCGCCTCGCCAAGGCGAAGATGAAGGACGCCCTTCGCCTCGTCCACTTCCACATCGGCTCCCAGGTCCCGAACATCGGCACGATCAAGAAGGCCGTGGTCGAAGCCACCCGCTTCTACTGCGAACTGAAGCGCATGGGCTTCCCGATGGGCCTGCTCGACGTCGGCGGCGGCCTGGGCATCGACTACGATGGCAGCCGTTCGGCCTACGAGTCTTCCATGAACTACAGCATGGAAGTCTACGCCCGCGACGTGGTCGCCAACGTCAAGCAGATCTGCGAAGAGAGCAAGGTCGAGGTCCCGGACATCGTCTCGGAATCCGGCCGCGCCCTCGTCGCCCCGCACTCGATCCTGATCTTCGAGGCCGTCGACCGGATCACCCGCGACGAAGGCAAGGTCGAAACCCCTAAAGGCAAGGCCCATCAGCTCATCAAGGAGCTCGACGCCATCCGGAAGAACAAGCGTAAGTTCGACCCGCTGGAACGATATCATGACGCCAAGGAGAAGCGCGAAGAGGCCCACGCCCGCTTCAGCCTCGGCAACCTGCGCCTGGAAGAGCGTGCCGCCGCCGACCGCCTGTTCTGGGACATCTGCCGACAGATCCGCGAAGACCTCAAGGACTCGGCCGACATCCCCGACGAACTCGCCCGCCTCGACTCGATGCTGGCCGAACAGTACGTCTGCAACTTCTCGGTCTTCCAGTCCCTGCTCGACCACTGGGCCCTCGACCAGCTCTTCCCGATCGCGCCGATCCATCGCCTCAACGAGCGTCCGACCGTCCAGGCGACCCTCGTCGACATCACGTGCGACTCCGACGGCAAGGTCGACGACTTCATCGACCTCGAGGACGTCCGCAAGACCCTCTCCCTCCACCCCTTCAAGGAAGGACAGCCCTACTACGTCGGCGCCTTCATGGTCGGCGCCTACCAGGACATCATGGGCGACCTACATAATCTCTTCGGACGCGTGAACGAAGCCCACGTCTTCCTCGAAGACGACGAGGCCGACGGCTTCTACATCGAAGAAAGCATCCCGGGCTACTCCGTCGAGCGCATCCTCGGCATGATCCAATACAACGCCGAAGACCTCTGCCGCATGCTCAAGCGCCAGGTGGACCGCGCCACGAAAGCCGACTCCGTCCGTCCGCGCGAAGGCGTGGCGATGGTCGACCTCTACGAGCGCCTCATCCGCGGCCGCACCTACCTGATCCCGCATCGCGAAGAAGCGAAGGCCAAGAAGGCCTCCAAGAAGGAGTAAGCGCGGCGGCGGCGCGCAGGGCCAGGGCCCTAGCAAGGTCTTCAGGCCAGAATCAGTTTCAACCTCTTCAGTTCCTCCAACGTCAAGGGTGGCGCTTCGCGCAAGTTCTCATAAGCATCCACGTGCGCCAACCAGGCCCAGTGGTCGCCGCAGTCCATCCGCTCCATGAACCGGAGCCGCAAGGTCGCGATGGCGCCCTTGAGCAAGAAGAGACCGTCGCCGACATGCTCGATCTGGTCGCCCAGCTGGGTGATCTTATCGGTAGAGTGACCGGACTTCTTGCCGAGCAGCTTGACGTGATTCGCCTGGTCCTTGGCCATGTAGTTGAGGAGACCGATCGGATTGGCCTCCAGGTTCGCCAAGGTCTTGGTGTCCTTGTATACGCCGATGATGAAACGTTTAGGTTTCATCGCGATCGGCGTGACGTACCTGCAGATGTTAAGATTGCCCTTGCCGTCGGCCGTCGTCGCGAGGCTGTAGATCGGTCCATCGACTCGGTTCCAGGGTTTGACGCGGATGCCAGGCATGGGTGATAGGGATGAGAACGCTGTCCCGAGGTTTTTGTTCCCTCTTTTTCCTGTCGCGTCAACCACCGCGCTGCTAAATAGAATCTATTACCTGCCTCCAGGAATGAATCATAGCCTATCATCCATGAATACCATCGTCGCGCTTCATGGCTTCACGGGAGAGGGAGCCGATTTCTGCCCGCTGCGCGAACATCTGCCCGCGCACGCGAGCCTCAACGCTCCCGACCTGCCCGGACATGGCTCCCGCCGTCAGCTGCGTGACCTGCGCGATTATTCCATCGATGCGCATCTCGCCCTGATCACCGCCGCCGCGACGACGCCACAGGTCACGCTGGTCGGCTACTCCCTCGGCGGCCGGCTCGCCCTCCACTGGGCCCTCGCGCATCCGGAACGGATCGCGCGCCTCATCCTGATCGGCGCGAGTCCCGGCCTGGCCACGTCGGCCGAACAAGAGGAACGCCGCCTCGCCGACGCCACGCTGGCCGACTTCATCCGTACGCGCGGCCTGGATCCTTTCTTCAGGTACTGGCACAACCAGACCTTCTTCCAGCCGATGCTCCGCCTGCCGGAAGAGCAACTGCGTCCTATCCTGATGCGACGCCATCGCAACGACCCCGAAGGCCTGGCGCTCAGCCTCGAGAACGGCGTCACAGGTACCCTCCCCTCCGTCTGGCATCGCCTCAAGGAACTCCGCTGCCCGGTCGACCTGGTGACCGGCGAGCACGACGAGAAATTCACGCGCCTGTCCCGTGAGATGGGCGCGCAACTCCCGAAGGCCCGCCTCAGCGTGATCGATGGGGCCGGCCACGCCGTCCACCTCGAACGGCCGGGCGACGTGGCGATGCTCCTAAGCTGAGGCTCAGCTGAAGACGCCGAGCTGCGGCTTGGCGCGGTTGCCGATCTCCATCGGCCGACCCGCCGGCGTCATGATCTCAGTCTGCACGGGGAGTCCGGCGGCATGGGCGATCGTCGCGTGCAGGCTGCCCGGCGAGACGCCCTCCGTGGCCGGCGCGTAGCCCTTGGCGTCGCTGGCTCCATGGACGTAGCCGCGACGGACGCCGCCTCCCGCGAGGACGGTCGAGAAGACGAGCGGATGGTGCCCGCGCCCGCCGCCTTCGAAGGACGGCTTGCGTCCGAATTCGGTGGCGACGACGACGAGCGTCGAGTCAAGGAGGCCCTTGGCGTCGAGGTCTTGAATCAAGGTCGCGAAGACACGGTCGAAGTCGCCCCCGATCTCCTCCATGCGGTCATCCAAGGAGGCGTGCATGTCCCACCCGCCGCTGGCGACCTCGACGAAGCGCACGCCGTTCTCGACGAGCCGTCGCGCCAGCAGGCAGCCTTGGCCGAACTTGCTCTTGCCGTAGCGGGCTCGCATGGCGGCGGGTTCCGCGGCCAGGTCGAAGGCTTTGAGATCCGTGCTCTTCATGAGCTGGTAGGTGGTCTCGTAGAATTCGTTGTAGGATTTCACGTTCTCGTCCGCGGCCTTGCCACCGAAGCCGGCGTCGAGCTGCGCGAGCAACGCCGAACGCTTGCCGACCACTTCCCCGCCGACGGGGCTTCTCGTATCGAGCAAGCCGTCATCGGGATTGAGGATCGGGAGCGGCGAATAGGCTGCGGGGAACCAGCCGTTGCCATGATTTGAAGAACGGTTGACGGCCTCGGAGGATGGCAGGGTCTTGTGGCTGGCGCCGAGGAAATGCTGAGCCCACGCGCCGAGGGTAGGATGCTGGACCGTGCCACGCTGTTCGAAGCCGGTCCGCATGAGATAGGCCGCGGAGGCGTGCACGCCGACTTTTGCCGTCATGGAACGGATCACGGTGATCCGGTCGCTGACCTTTGCGGTGTCGGGCAGGAAAGACGTCAGCTGCATGTCGCCCTTGGCGGAGACGATCTCAGCCGGCCCTTTCGAGGCGCCGGCCTTGGGGTCGAAGGTGTCGATGTGCGACATGCCCCCGTTGAGCTGGAGGAAGATGACATGCTTGGCCTTGCCGAAACCAGGCTTGCCGGCGTTGGGCGCCTTGACGGAACCCTTGTCCTCGGCGGCGGCGGCGAGCCGCGCGAACCAAGGCAGAACGCTCAGGCCGAAGGCGGTCTTGGCGCACTTTTCGATGAAGCGACGCCGGTCCTCAGGGCTGCGGAGGAGGCTGGCGGAATGGAGTATGCTCATTGTACGAAGAGGAATTCGCGGGTGTTGGCCAGGACCCAGGCGAGATCGGTCAGCCCGAGTCCGCCCTCGAGGGAGGCCTTGGCGGCGGCGAGCTCCGGCGGGTAGGGACGTCGTGAGAGGAACGAGAGGTAGAGCGAGGCGACCTGAGCATCGGCGGTCTTCTCGGCCGTCGCGACGATGACCGCCTCGGCACGAGGGTCGGCGACGAGCCGGCCGACGGATCCGTTCATCATCTGCAGCACCTGCGGGACACTGCCGTCATTGGTCGCCGAATCGGCGAGCAGGCGGTCGCCCTGACCCCAGAGCCGCAGGAAGTGCGTCTCCGGCGAAGGCTGCGGGAGCTCGCTGGCGCGGGCGAGGAGCAACGAGAAACGCGAGACGGGCTTGTCGCCTTCGTAGCCGGTGGCGAGCCCGAGCGTCGAGCCGCCGGAGGATTTCTTGCCGACGCCGGCCCCTTTTCCGCCCGCAAAGGCCGTCTTGGTCCGGTCGACCGCGTTGCGCACCTCGGCCACGGTGATCTTACCCGAAGGCAGGGCCATGGATTTGATGTCGTCGCCGCGCCGGAGGAGGACGTTGTCGGCATAGGTGCCGACGGCCGTGACGACCAGGCTGTCCCAAGCCTGCTCGGCCGTGAGCCGGCGGACGACCGGTCCGTTGAAGAGATACTTGGCCTTGCCCAAGTCAGGCGTGGGGCTGGCCGATGCCTGGTAGGTCTTGGAGTTGTAGATGACGCGCTGGACTTCGCGGAGGTCGAACTTCGCAGCCTTCATGACGAACGTAAGGTGCGCGAGCAGCTCGGGACTGCTGGCCTGCGAGAGGTCGTCGATGTCGTTCAGCGGCTCGATCACGCCGACTCCGAAGGCCTACTTCCAGATACGGTTCACGATGT
>JBJTAX010000061.1:0-5061 GCA_046091055.1 Verrucomicrobiota bacterium
TCCACTGGTAGAGCATGCCGAAGGTCAGCTTGTCGTGGTGGAACTTACGGAAGAGCGGGTCCTGCTTGAAGTAATCCAGCGTGTCATGCATCCAGCCCATGTTCCACTTGAAGTCGAAGCCCAGGCCGCCTTCGGGGACGGGCTTCGTGACGCCGGGGAACGAGGTGGACTCCTCGGCGATCATCGCGACGCCCGGCTGGTAGAGACGGACGAGCGAATTGACCTGACGGAGGAACTCAATGGCCTCGATGTTCTCGCGGCCGCCGAAGCGGTTCGGGATCCACTCCCCGGCCTTGCGCGAATAGTCGAGATACAGCATGGACGCCACCGCGTCGACGCGCAGGCCGTCGACGTGGAAACGTTCGAGCCAGGACAACGCGGAGCAGACCAGGAAGCCGCGGACCTCATGGCGGCCGTAGTTGAAGATCAGCGTGCCCCAGTCCTGATGCTCGCCCAGGCGCGGGTCGGCATGCTCGTAAAGATGCGTGCCGTCGAAGCGGGCCAGCGCGAAGAAATCGCGCGGGAAGTGGGCCGGCACCCAGTCGACGATCACGCCGATGTCCGCGCGGTGCAGCGCGTCGACGAGCGTCATGAAATCGAGGGGCGAACCGAAGCGGTGCGTCGGGGCGTAGAAGCCCGTGACCTGGTAACCCCAGGAGCCGTCGAAGGGATGCTCCGACGGCGGCATCAGCTCCACATGGGTGAAACCCACCTGCGCGCAGTAGGCGGCGAGCTGCTCGCCGAGTTCGCGGTCATTCAGGACGCGTCCGCCCTCTTCGGGCACGCGGCGCCAGGAGGCCAGGTGGACTTCGTAGACCGACATCGGCCGGGCGCGCAGGTCGGCTTTCCGGCGGGCCTCCAGCCAGGCCTCGTCATGCCAGACGAATCCGGAGAGGTCGCAGACGATCGCCGCATGGTTCGGCGAAGGCTCGAAGTGGAGCGCGTAAGGATCCGTCTTCAGGAACGGGGTCGCGTCGTGCGGGCCGACGATCTCGTATTTGTAACGGGCTCCCGCGGCCAAGCCGGGGATGAAGATCTCCCAGATGCCGGAAGCCCCGAGGTTGCGCATGGGATGGGCGCGTCCATGCCAGAGGTTATGGTCGCCCACGACGGAGACCCGCCGCGCCGAGGGCGCCCAGACCGCGAAGGAGACGCCGGGGACGCCTTCGATCGTGCGGACGTGCGAGCCCAGCTTGTGATGGGCCCGGTGATCGTCGCCCTTGCCGAGCAGGAACAGGTCGTCCCCGGAGATCGTCGGCAGGAAACGATAGGGATCGTCGACGTCGCGCCGGACGCCGTCGGGATAGGTCACGCGGAAACGGTAGCGGAAAAGCGTCGTGCCGGGCAGCTCGGCTTCGAAGACCCCGCTCGCGTGCAGCTGTTGCATCGGGACAGGCTTGGCCGCGCCGGCCGGCAGGAGTTCGCAGGCGCTGGCCCACGGGAACAGGGCGCGGGCCACGAGCCCCCCGCCCTGCAACGGATGCAGGCCCAGGAACCGGTGCGGCGAAGTCTCCGTGGCGTCCACCAGGGCGGTCAACTCTGATGGACTGAGGCGCATCCTCGAAGCCTCCTCGCCCGCCCGAGGGTCGGCAAGCGCACATTACCCGAAAAGCCTTGAGGGAAACCCCGGAGCGACAACGCTCGACGGATGCTTGGAAGACGTTTCTGGACCCTTGCCGCGAGCCTCTCGCTGACCATGGCCGCCTTGGCCGCGGCACCGGCGGCGACCCCGCTCGCGCGTCCGCCCGGCCTGCCCGAAATGGAGGCGGACGCCTGGTCCTCGGAGGAAGGAGGCAGGGTGATCGTGGGCCGCAACGCCCTGCTGCGCAGCAAGGACACGATCCTTGCCGCCCGGCTGATCCGTTACGATTCGCGCACCGGACGGATTCTCGCGGAGGGGGAGGTCGTCTACGCCACGCCCGCGTTACGCATCCTCGGGGCCAAGGTCTCCGTCGACCCGGCCGCCGACACCATCGAAGCCGAAGACGTCCGCTTCGGCCGCGCGCCCGTCTACTTCACCGCCGAATCGCTGCGCATCGTCAAAGGCGACAAGCAGCTCAAAGGCGTGCGCGTGTGGAACAACGAACCTTCCGCGGCCGGCATGCACCTCAAGATCGCCGAGGCCTCCTATGCCGAGAAAGAGGACTGGCTTTCGCTGCGCAGCGCGACTTCCTACGTGGCCGGCGTCCCGCTCTTCAACCTGCCCTACTACGGCCAGTCAGGCTTGGATTTCCCTTATGAGATCATGCTCAACACGGGCAGCGAAGACAAGCAGGGCGGCTTCCTCCGTTCGTCGATCCTCACGCGCGTGTCGCCCTCCTTCTGGGCGGGAGGCAACGTCGATTTCTACAGCCGTTCGGGCATCCTTGTGGGCCCGGCGCTGCGCTTCGACAACTTCAAGCAGGCCGGCGCAGGCACGCGATGGAAGGGCCGGCTCCAGGGCGGCTGGATCGACGACCAGTCCACGCTCGTCCCCGACGCCTTCGGCCGGCTGCCCGACGGGCGGCGCGCCTTCCTGACCGGCGAGATCAACGGACGCACCGCGGACGGCGTCGAGATCGCCGGTAACGCCTTCGCCCAATCCGACCCCGATGTGCTGCGCGACTTCCGGCCCTTCCTCATCGGTCCCAACGGCAACCCGCAGGTCAACCTCGAAGTCGTCAAGGCCCATGAAGGCGGCTACCTGTCGGCTTCCCTCACGGCGAAGTCCGACGATTATCAGGACATCGTCCAGAAGCTGCCGGAATTCCGTTACGACCTGCCCTCCGCGGCGATCGGCCCATCGGGTTGGAACCACCGCGCCTTCGCGAGCCTCGGCTATTTCACCGAACGTCCCTCCGCCGAACTGCCCCTGCCCTCGTTCCAGCTCGCCACGCTCTCCCCCTCCGCCTGGTCGACCGTCCGTCTCGACGGCTACTATGGCTTCAACCGCACGTTCGTCGCCGGCGACTGGCTGACCTTGCGGCCCGTCGCCGGAATCCGCGCGACCGGCTGGTCCGACGGCCTCGCGGGCGAAGGCGCGGCCACCAAGGTCATCGGCCAGGCCGGGTTCGACCTGGAAGCGCTTGCGACCGGCTCGTGGAATCTCACCGCGGAGTCCTGGGGCGTCGACGGCCTGAGTCACAGTTTCCGCCCCTTGCTGCAGTACCGGGTCATGCCGGGCGCCGACCGTGAAGTCGGGGTCGTCCCCATGACCCAGCGTGCGGTCTCCGTCTCGGTGCTCGAGGAACTCGACCTCGCCGACCGGCTCGACGCCGCCTCGACGACCGACCGCCAGGCCATGCGCTTCGGCCTCCGCAACACCGTGGAGACCCGCGACGCCGTCACGGGCTCCCGTCAGCTGCTGCGGGCCGACGTCTTCACCGACTGGCGACAAGGTCCGACCGACGCCGACACCGGGCGCACCGACCTGCTCGGCTCGCTCAGCCTGAGCCCAGCCTCCTGGGTCACCTTCAACTCTTCGGTCCGCCTGCCCAACGGGGGAGGCGCCGCGCGGGAATCGCTCCAGTCGGTCGCCTTGAGCTCCGGCGACGCCTGGCGCACCTCCCTCAGCTGGGTCGAACTGAACCAGGCGACGCAGGCCCGCCAGCTCGTCTGGGACGGCCGGGTCCGCCTCAACTCCGTCTACAGCCTCGTCTCCGGCCTGAATTACGACGCCCAGCTCGACCAAGCCACGATGCTCTGGGCCGGCCTGATCCAGCGCGTCGGCAATTCCTGGGAGCTCGAATACGGCGTGAACAAGCGCCTGGACCCCATCAACCGGGGCATCAGCTCATTGGGCTTCCACCTGCGGGTGAGATTGTTCAAGTTCTGAACCGTGTCGGACACCTCTCCAGACTCTCCTTCGATCCCCGCGGACGGCATCCTGCCGCCGCCGGACCTGCCCATCCGTCTCGACGTCTTCGAAGGGCCTTTGGACCTGCTCCTCTTCCTGATTCGTAAGAACGAGATCGATATCTACGACATCCCGATCGAGAAGGTGACCCAGCAGTACCTCGAGATCCTACGCACGCAGGAGAAAGACAACCTCGAGCTCGCCGGGGACTTCTTCGTGATGGCCGCGACCTTGATGTACATCAAGAGCCGCATGCTCCTGCCGGTCGAAAGCCGGCCGGAGGAAGAGGTCGCGGCGACGGACGAAGGCCAGGACCCGCGCTGGGCCCTCGTGCAGCAGCTCATCCAATACAAACGCGTCAAGGAGACCGCCGCGATCATCCGCGGGCTCGTCGAAGACCGGCAGGGCCTGCTCAGCCGTTACGTCCTCCAACCTCAAGGGGATGACGCCGTCGCGCGGCCGGTGGCGCCCGCGGACCGCATCGAGCTCTGGAACACGTTCAACCTCGTCCTGCGCCGGCTCGCCGAACGCATCCAGCCCGGCAGCATCACCGTCGAGACGACCACGGTCTCCGACCGCATGGAGGCGATCCTGGCCCGCCTCGAGAACGAGACCGCCTTCACCTTCACCAGCCTGCTGCCGGAACGACCCACCGTCGGCTTCCTCGTCGCGACCTTCCTCGCGTGCCTGGAACTGGCCCGCCTGGGCAAGCTGAAACTGGAGCAGGACCTTGCGTTCGCCGAGATCAACTGCGCGAAGTCGGCGGAGACGGGCCCCCATGCCGGCGAAGCCCTCGAAGGCGGATCGGAGTTCGACGCGCCCGCGGAAGGCGGGAACTGAGGCGCGGACTTGAAATCGGGTCGGAAAGGCCCAACATGAGGTCATGGCCAAAGCAAGGCGCCCTCCGAACCGACTTCTCGGGGTGGGCTTGGACGGTCAAGACCAGCACAGGCGCATCACGCGAGGGGATGGTTTCGCCTTGGTCGGCGGCTCCGAGGAGACCCACGACCGGATGACCGAGACGGTCATCAAGACCCCCGAAGAGCTCAGCCGCAAGGGACGCACCATCGCGGACGCCCGTCCCGAGGAACTCGCCGACCTCCTGCGCAAGCACGAGCGGCGCGACTGAACCCAAAATCATCCACTGACTGATTGACTCGACTCTTTCGCAGGATTTCACTGATTGTCCCCCAATGAGCAACGAGTTGCCGCCTCCTCCTCCTCCC
>JBJTAX010000062.1:0-3691 GCA_046091055.1 Verrucomicrobiota bacterium
AGAGCGGCTGGTCGTCCGGTCGGCCGCTGCCGAAGGACGTCATCACCACGTAGGCGGGCAGGTCGGCGTTCTCGCTGCCCAGGCCGTAGGCGGACCAGGCGCCGATGCTCGGGCGACCGGCGAGTTGGGAACCCGTCTGCATGAAAGTGATGGCCGGGTCGTGGTTGATGGCTTCCGTGTGCATCGCGCGGATCACGCACCACTCGTCGGACTTCGAGGCGATATGGGGCATCAGTTCGCTGAACCAATTGCCGGACTGCCCATGCTGCTCGAACTTGAAGACCGAGGGGGCGACCGGGAAGTTCTTCTGGCCTGAGGTCATCGTCGTCAGACGTTGTCCCCTGCGGATCGAATCCGGGAGATCCTTGCCGCGCATCGCTTCGAGCTGCGGCTTAGGGTCGAAGAGGTCCATCTGCGACGGCGCGCCGGACTGGAAGAGATAGATAATGCGCTTCGCCTTCGGTTTGAAGTTGGGGAAGCCCAGGCCCGGGTTGGCGGCGAAGGCGGGCGTGCCCATCAGCGATCCCAGGGCGGCGAGGCCGATGCCGCCGGCGGAACCCTTGATGAAGGTGCGACGGGACAGGGCCATCTTCGTGGCCTGGTCGAGTCCGAGGAATTGACGGTCGTTGCAGTTCATTCGCGGGTGACGGTTTCGTCGAGGTTGAGGAGGGTGTTGGCCGTGACGGACCAGGCGGCCAGCTGGGCCTTGTCGAGGTCGGCGGGAAGCGGGCTCAGGCCTTGGGCGAGGAGCTTCGGCGCGAGGGTCGCGTCGGCGGCGTAGGTCGCCAGACGCTTGTCAAGGCCCTTGCGGAGGACCGCGAGTTCGGCCGGGGTGCCGTCGCGGCGGACGACCCGGCGGAACATCCAGGCGAGGCGGGCGTCGGCGTCTCCGGGCCGGCGTAGCGACTGCTCGGCCAACTTGCGGGCGGCTTCGACGAAGGTCGTCTCGTTGAGGAGCGACAGCGCCTGCATCGGCGTGTTGGAGCGGGAGCGCTTCACCGTGCAGACCTCGCGGCCGGACGAATCGAAGAGCAGCATCGTGGGCGGGGCGGCGGTCCGCTTCCAGATCGTGTAGAGCGAGCGGCGCCAGAGGCCCTCGCCCGTGTCGGCCTTGTAGTTGCGCATGTCGCCGTAGACGCTGGTCTCGTCCCAGACCGCCTCGGGCATGTAGGGCCTCACGCTCGGGCCGCCTTGCTTGTCGACGAGCAGGCCGGAGATCCAGAGGGCCTGGTCGCGGATGACCTCGGCCGGCAGGCGGAAGCGCGGGCCGCGGGCGAGCAGGCGGTTGTCCGGGTCTTTCTCGAGCATCGCGGGCGTGACCGCGGCGCTGCGCTGATACGCCGCGCTGGACAGGATCAGCTTATACGTCGCCTTCATGTCCCACTTGCGGTCGACGAATTCCACCGCGAGCCAGTCGAGCAGCTCCGGGTTGCTCGGCCATTCGGCTTGCGAGCCGAAGTTCTCGGACGTCTTCACCAGGCCGATGCCGAAGAGACGTTCCCAGGCGCGGTTGACCCAGATGCGACCGGTCAGCGGATGCTTCCCGTCGACGAGCCAGCGGGCGAGTCCGAGGCGGTTGTTCGGTTCGCCGGCGGGCATCGGCGGCAGGGCGCGGAAGAGGGCGCGCTCGACCTTCGGGCCGATTTTGTCGTATTCGCCGCGGAGAAGGACGAAGGCGTCGCGAGGCTTCGGCAGTTCCTTCATCACCATCACCGTCATCGGGGCGGCGAGCGCGGCGTCGTGGGCCATCTTGGCGGCCGCGACCTTCGCGACGGCGTGCGCGCGGGGATGTTCGGGGCTTTCGGCGAAGAGTTTCGCCAGCGCCTTGCGGTCGGCGGCCGTGAGCTGTTCGGCCGGCTTGGCGAGGAGGCGGCGGGCGGTCTCGGTGGCGGGGTCGGTCTTGAGCGAGAGCAGCTTGACGTCGACGGATGAGGTGTTCAGGCGGAAGCGCCCGATGCTGTGGTCGGAGACCGCCTCATGGCGCATGACCACGACGAGTTTGGCGCCGGCCGGGATCGGTGTCGGTGCGACCGTGAAGATGGCCTTGCGAGGGACGCGGTTCTTGGCCTCGTTGCCGGCGATGGCCCAGCCGGCCTTGTCGTTGGAAGGCTTCTTCGGCTTGCCCTTGGCCGTCGGGGCCGGGGCGAGCTTGGCGATCGACCAGCCCGGCTGGTCGAAGTCGGCTTCGGCCTTCACCAGGGGAACAGCGGTCGTCTTGCCGTCGGCGGTCTTGAGGCGAACTTCGAAGGCGCTGAGCACGAAGTTGCCGTTGAAGGCGCGGCCGAGGCTCTTGTTCGGGAGAGAATCGTCGGGCAGGGCTTCGAGCCGGACGGCCGTGAGGAGGTTGCCGGAGGGCTTGGCCTCGTGGACGTAGGTCTCCTTGGCGGCCGTGCCGCCGGAGACCAGCCAGGAGCCGTCGTCGAGGCGATTGAACTCGGCGTTCTCCTTGGCCGAGACCTTCTCATCCGCGAGCGGCTCCCAGGCCACGCCGACCTTGGACACGGCGGCCCGCTGCTTGGCGAGCCAGCCCGCGTAGGCTTCCGGCTGGTCGGTCGGGTTGGCCTTCAGCGCCTGTTCGGCGGCGGCGAGCTTCGCGGCGGCCGCGTCGATCGTCTTCTGCTGCTCCACGGTCGGCAGGGAGAGCACCGGAGGCGTGTTGCCGCCTGCCCGGGTCCGGCCGGCGCCGCCGAAATCTCCGAGCACGCCCGTCTCGTCGTTAGAGTTGAAATAGGCGAACAGCTGGTAGAATTCCTTCTGCGAGATCGGGTCGTACTTGTGGTCGTGGCAGCGGCAGCAGTTCATCGTCAGCCCCATCCAGGTGGAACCCGTGGTCTCGATGCGGTCGATGACGTTCTCGGCGAACCATTCTTCGACGATGCGGCCTCCCTCGCCGTTGAGGCGGTGGTTGCGGTGGAAGGCCGTGGCGACGACCTGGTCGCGCGTCGGATTCGGCAGGAGGTCGCCGGCGAGCTGCTCGATGGTGAAGGCGTCGAAGGGCTTGTTGTCGTTGAACGCCTTGATGACCCAGTCGCGGTAGGGCCACATCGTGCGCTGCGTGTCGCTCTGGAAGCCATTGGAATCGGCGTAGCGGGCGGAGTCGAGCCACTGCGCGGCCATGTGTTCGCCGTAGTGGGGCGAAGCCAGCAGGCGATCGAGCGCCTTGGACCAGGCTTCGGGCGAGCTATCGGCGAGGAAGGCCTGCAGGTCGGTGTCGGAGGGCGGCAGGCCGGTCAGGTCGAGGGCCGCGCGGCGGAGCAAGGTGGCCTTGGGGGCGGGGCCGTTCGGGGCGAGGCCTTTGGCGGCCAGCGGGCCGGCGAGGAAGGCGTCGATGGCGTTGCCGCCGGCGGGGATCGGCGGAACGGCCGGCTTCACCGGCGTCTGGAACGCCCAGTGGCCTTGGTATTCGGCTCCTTCCTTGATCCATCGTTCCACGAGCGCGATCTGGTCCTTGCTGAGCACCTTGTGGAACTCCGCCGGCGGCATGTGGTCATCCGGGTCTTCGGTCCGCAGTCGCTTCATCACTTCGCTGGCTTCAGGCTTGCCGGGCACGATCGCGGCTTCGCCGGACTTGCCGCCTTTGCGCGCGGCTTCCAAGGAATCGAGGCGGAGCTTGCCCTTGATCTTGTTCTCGTCGGGGCCGTGGCAGGCGAAGCACGTGTCGGAGAAGATGGGCCGGATGTCGCGGTTGAAC
>JBJTAX010000063.1:0-5803 GCA_046091055.1 Verrucomicrobiota bacterium
TCCCTCGCCTACGGCCTCGACAAGAAGGGCGACGAGAAGATCGCCGTCTATGACCTCGGCGGCGGCACCTTCGACGTCTCGGTCCTCGAGATCGGCGGCGGCGTCTTCGAAGTGAAGGCGACCAACGGCGACACCGAGCTCGGCGGCGACAACTGGGACGAACACATCATCCAGTGGCTCATCGACGGCTTCAAGACGGAGTCCGGCATCGACCTGTCCAAGGACGCCATGGCCCGCCAGCGCCTCAAGGAAGAAGCCGAGAAGGCCAAGATCGCCCTCTCGTCCTCGAAC
Source organism: Verrucomicrobiota bacterium (assembly GCA_046091055.1). GTDB lineage: Bacteria > Verrucomicrobiota > Verrucomicrobiia > Opitutales > UBA953 > UBA953. The sequence goes on from JBJTAX010000063.1 coordinate 292, forward strand.
TCCGTGGACATCAACCTGCCGTTCATCACCGCCGACGCCTCCGGCCCGAAGCACCTGAACGTCACGCTCACCCGCGCCCAGATGGAGAAGGTCTGCGACGACCTCTCCGAGCGCACCCGCAAGCCCTTCGAGTCCTGCCTCAAGGACGCCGACCTCAAGATGGCCCAGGTCGACGAGCTCGTCCTCGTCGGCGGCATGACCCGCATGCCCAAGATCATCGAGATCGCCCGCAGCCTCGCCGGCAAGGAGCCCCATAAGGGCGTCAACCCGGACGAAGTCGTCGCCATCGGCGCCGCCAGCCAGGCCGGCGTGCTCAAGGGCGACGTGAAGGACGTCCTCCTCCTCGACGTGACCCCGCTCACCCTCTCCATCGAGACCATGGGCAGCGTCGCCACGCCGATGATCGAGCGCAACACGACCATCCCGACCAAGAAGTCGCAGGTCTTCTCCACCGCCGCCGACAACCAGCCGGCCGTCGACATCGTCATCGTCCAAGGCGAACGCCCGATGGCGAAGGACAACAAGCAGCTCGGCACCTTCAAGCTCGACGGCATCAAGCCGGCGCGCCGCGGCGAGCCGCAGATCGAGGTGACCTTCGACATCGACGCCAACGGCATCCTGCACGTCTCGGCCGTCGACACGGGCTCGGGCAATGAGCAGAAGATCTCTATCACCGGCTCCTCGGGTCTTTCCAAGGAAGAAGTCGAGAGGCTCCGCAAGGAAGCCGAACGCCACGCCGAAGAGGACAAGAAGGTCCGCGAGCTCGCCGAAGCCCGCAACCGCCTCGACGCCGGCGTCTTCGCCGCCGAGAAGTTCATCGCCGACAACGGCGAGAAGATGCCCGCCGACGCCAAGACCGCCGCGGAAGCCGCGCTCAAGGAAGCCCAGGAAGCCCTCAAGAAGACCGACGCCTCCGCCGAGGACTTCGAGAAGGCCGCCACGGCCCTCCAGACCGCGCTGATGGCCGCCGCCCAGTCCGTGCCGCCCGCCGCCGGCGAACAGCCGCAGGCCGACGCCGGTCCCGCCCCCGAAGGCAAGAAGAAGGCCAAGGACGGCAAGGTGGTCGACGGCGACTTCGAGGTCGTCGACGACGGCAAGAAGTGAGCGTCGCGTTGCGACGCAGGGCTAGTGCCTGGGCCAGGTAAGGTAGAACAAGCAAAGGGCCGGGGTCGCGAGACTCCGGCCCTTTTTGTTCAAGCCTTGCCTGTCGCGACGTCGGTGATGTCGTCCGCCGCCGAGGTGTCCTCGCTGATGACGGTGAAGTCGGTGCCGGAGACGAGTTCGCTCGGCATGCCCTCCATAAGGCGCACGGCGATGCGCAAGCCAGGGTGGCGCTTGGCGAGACCATGCAGGAGGGGGCTGGGTTCGGCGATCGGACAGCAGATCAGGAGCGAGCCGGCTTCGGCCACGCCGGCTTCGTTGAGCACCTCGAGTGAGCCGCCGTCACCGCAGAGCGCGCGGACGCCCGATTTCTGCAGGCCACGCACCAGGACGATGTCGCTGTCGACGATCGTGAGCGGGATGCCTTTGAGTCGAAGGTCTTCGCCGACGCGTCGGCCCACGTCGCCGTAGCCGACGATGATGGCGTGCCCGGGGATGACCGCCTGCTCCATCGTGGGACGGCTGGCGGCCCGACGGACGCGCTGGCGGAGGCGGCGGTAGAGCGTCGGATTGAGGGCGATGGAGATCATCGACGCCGCGACGAGGCCGTTCCAGACCGGCTGGCCGATGAGCCCCAGCGCCTTGGCCGAAGTCCCCAGCACGAAGGTGAACTCGCCGATCTGACTCAAGGCCGCGCCGATCTGCAGGGCCAGCGGACGCGTCTCGCCGGTAAGCCGGACGAGCAGGGAAGCCGCAAGCGGTTTGCCGACCAGGACCACGCCGAGGAGCACGAGCACGGGCAGCGGATGGGCGATCAGGTCCGCCGGGTCGAAGAGCAAGCCGACCGATACGAAGAAAAGTACCGCGAAGGCGTCGCGTAGCGGGAGCGCCTCGGCCGCGGCGCGGGCCGAGAATTCGGAACGTCCCACGACGAGTCCGGCGAGGAAGGCGCCCAGCGCCATCGAGACGCCGAAGAACTTCGCGGCGAGCAGTGCCATGCCCGGCGCCAGCGCGAGGGTGGCGAGGGTGAAGAGCTCGCGGGACTTGGTCGCGTTGACCTTGGCGAGCATCCAGGGGATGACGCGTCCGCCGATCAGGATGGCCAGGGTGGCGCAAAGCGCGACTTTGGCCGCGGCGAGGAGGAGCGGGGTCGCGAGACGTCCGACGTCGCCGGAGCCTTCCTGGGCGAGGACGGGCAAGGCGACGAGCAGCAGGACGGTGAGCAGGTCCTCGACCACGACCCAGCCGACGGCGATGTGGCCGGCACGCGTGGACAAGTCGCGGTTCTCGCCGAGCACCCGCATGAGCACGACGGTGCTGGCCACCGAGATCGCGAGACCGGTCACGAGGGCTTCGTCGGGCGGGATGCCGATGGCGGCGAGCCCGCCGCAGGTCAGCAGGGTGGTGAGCAGGCTGGTGAGCAGGGCGCCGGGGACGGAGACGCGCCAGACGGCGAAGAGTTCGTCGAGGTGGAACTTCAGGCCGACGCCGAACATGAGCAGGATGATGCCCATTTCGGCGAACTGTTCGGCGACCTGGAGATTGGCGGTGAAGCCCGGGGTGTGGGGGCCTACGGCCACGCCCGCCAGCAGGAAGCCTACCACCGGGGATAGTCCCAACCGGTGGGCGAGGTAGCCTAGGGCCAGGGCTGCGGCCATGGCGGCGGCGAAAGTCAGCACGATGTCGTTGCCCATCGCCTGCTAAGTAGGCCTTCGGCGGGAGACCGCAAGCCTCGCCCGACTTCGCTCGACGCTTGCCCCGCAGGGTCCCCTGCATACCTCTGGTCAGGTGAATACCTCGGAGCAGCTTTTCCAACGCGCCCTCGCGATGATCCCGGGCGGCGTCAATTCCCCGGTCCGCGCCTTCCGCTCGGTCGGTGGCACCCCTTTCTTCACCAAGTCGGCCAACGGCGCCCGTCTGACGACGGCCGACGACCAGGAGCTGGTGGACTTCGTCCTGACCTGGGGCCCGGCCATCCACGGCCATAACGACCCGGACATCCGCGCGGCGGTCCGGGAGGCCCTCGACCGCGGCACGAGCTTCGGCACCCCGAACCCGCTCGAGGTCGAGATGGCGGAGCTGATCCTCGCCAGTGTCCCGGCGGTGAAGAAGGTCCGCATGACCAACAGCGGCACCGAAGCCACGATGTCCGCCATCCGCCTCGCCCGCGGCTACACGGGCCGCAACAAGATCATCAAGTTCTCGGGTTGCTACCACGGCCACGTCGACTCGCTCCTCGTGAAGGCCGGCTCCGGCGCGCTCACGCAGGGCAACCCCGACTCCGCCGGCGTCACGCCCGGCACCGCCGCCGACACGCTCGTCGCGGAATATAATAATCTCCCCGCGCTCTCCGCGCTCTTCGACGCCAACCAAGGCCAGATCGCCGGCCTCATCGTCGAACCGTTCCCGGCGAACGTCGGCCTGATCCTCCCCGACGCCGGTTTCCTCGCCGGGCTCCGCGAGCTTTGCACGAAGCACGGTACGGTGCTGATCTTCGACGAGGTGATGACGGGCTTCCGTCTCTCCCTCGCGGGCACGCAGGGCCTGCACGACGTCGTCCCGGACCTCGTCTGCATGGGCAAGATCATCGGCGGCGGCCTCCCGGTCGGCGCTTTCGGCGGCAAGGCCGAGATCATGGACAAGCTCGCCCCGCTCGGCCCGGTCTATCAGGCCGGCACGCTCTCGGGCAACCCGCTCGCCATGGCCGCCGGCCTCGCTGCGGTCCGCAAACTCAAGGCACAGAACCCTTATGCGCGCATCGACGTCCTCGGCCGTCGCGTCCGCGACACGCTGCTCGCCGCCGCGCAGGCCAAGGGCATCCCGCTGCAGGTCCCGCAGGTCGGCTCGATGTTCTCGCTGTATTTCAACGCGCAGAAGGTCCGCAACTACGACCAAGCCGTCGCCTCCAACGGCGACCTCTACCGCAAGGTCTTCCGCACCGCGCTCGACCAGGGCGTCTACCTCGCGCCCTCGCCTTACGAGACCGCGTTCATCTCCACCGCCCACGAGGGCAAGGATATCGACAAGGCCTGCGAAGTCCTCGACGCCGCCGTGCGCGCCCTCTGATCATGCCTAAGCTCGCTTTCATCGGTTCCGGACGCATGGCAGGCGCCATGGTGCAGGGCCTTCTCCGTTCGGGCGCCTGCGCCCCGGCTGATATCGCCGTCATCGGCGGCAACGACTCCACGGCCGCCGACCTGTCGAAGGCCACCGGCGTCCGCGTGGCCGCGACGCCGTCCGAGCTCCTGGCCGGCGCCGCCGCGGTCGTGCTGGCCTGCAAGCCGCAGCAGTTCGCCGAACTGGATAAGTCCTACGCCACGCTCGCCCAGGGTAAGCTCGTGCTCTCCATCCTGGCTGGCACTCGCCTCGCGACCATCAGCGCCTTCTTCGCGTCCGCCCGCAACGTCGCCCGCGCGATGCCGAACACTCCTGGCGCGGTCGGTCAGGGCATCAGCGCCCGTTGTACCGCGACACCGCTGGCGGCCGCCGACGCCCAGATCGTCGACGCCATCCTCTCCGGCCTCGGTCAGGTCATGGAATTGCCTGAGTCCATGTTCGACGCCGTCACCGCCGTCTCCGGCAGCGGCCCCGGTTTCTTCTTCGAATACGTCGCCGCCTACGAGGAGGCCGCGGTCGCCTTGGGCTTCACGCCCGAGCAGGCCAAGCTCCTTGTCCGCCAGACCTTCTCCGGTTCGCTCGCGCTCCTCGCCGCCACCGGTGAGACGCCGGTGAATCTCCGCATCCAGGTGACCTCGCCCGGCGGCACGACCAAGGCCGGCCTCGACGCCATGGAAGCAGGCAAGTTCCGCGCGATCGTCGCCTCCGCCCTCATCGCCGCCAAGCAGCGTGGCGAGGAGCTGGGGAAGAAGTGAGGGCGTCCTTAGGTGGCGGGCGCAGGGGCGGGTCAGAGGGCCGGTTGATTCACCCGACGCCAGAGGTCCCAGGTGTTGAGTCCCGCCAGCGGGACGAGTGCGAACGCCAGGCCCGACAGGAATGACATGGCGGGATGGATGATGACGCATCCGAGGGTGAGCTGACTCCAGGGTTCGGTCGGCTTAGCCAAGATCCAGCATAACTGGGCGTCGAGGAAGCCGTAGAGGGTCGCTCCGATCAGCAGCGCCAACGGACCCCAAAGCAACAGCGTCTTGGCGCTACGTCCTTTGAGAAACCGGCGGAAGAGGGTGGTGATGGCCACGCCGGTCAGGCTGCTCGCGATCAGCATGGCGAAGCAGACGCCCCACTGCATCGGATACGCTCTGAAGTTCTTCGGACCGTCGTAGTGATTGAACAGAGGGGTCGGGTTCATGATGATGATCGGTGCGAGCGACCACAGCGCGCCGTAGAGGAGGCCCAGGCGGTGGTTCTTCCAGTGCGCGATCAGCTTTTCCATGGAATGAATCTAGCCTCGGCT
>JBJTAX010000064.1:0-12696 GCA_046091055.1 Verrucomicrobiota bacterium
CCCCCAGCCGACCGCGAACGGTCTTTTCCGTTCCCTGATCCGCTGGTTCGACGCGGACTACATCCCGGAGGGGGCGGAAACCCTCCGGCAGACCCCCAAGCAGGTCGACTGGCCCCGCTCCCTCCCTTTCCTGATCCTCCACCTGGCCTGTTTCGCGGTGATCTGGGTCGGCGCCAGCCCCGTCGCCGTCTGGACCGCCGGCGGGCTCTACTTCGTCCGGATGTTCGCCATCACGGGCTTCCTCCACCGCTACTTCTCCCACAAGACCTTCGCCACCTCCCGGGCCTTCCAGTTCGTGATGGCGCTCTGGACCGCCACCGCCGTCCAGCGCGGCGCGCTCTGGTGGGCCTACACCCACCGCCACCACCACAAGCACTCCGACGAGGAGGAGGACAAGCATTCGCCGGTGGTCGACGGTTTCTGGTGGTCGCACATCGGGTGGATCACCTCGAAGAAGAACTTCCCGACCGACTACGCGCAGATCCCCGACCTCGCGAAATACCCCGAACTCGTCTTCCTCAACCGCTTCGACATCCTGGTCCCGCTGCTGTCCGCCGCCGCGACCTACGCCGCCGGCGCGTGGCTCGGCGCCCACGGCTACGAGACCGACGGACCCCAGTTGCTCGTCTGGGGCGTGATCTCGACGGTGGCGCTCTTCCACGGCACGGCCTGCATCAACTCGCTGGCCCACGTGTTCGGCACGAAGCGCTTCAAGACCACCGGCGACGAGTCCCGCAACTCCTTCCTCCTGACGCTCATCACCCTCGGCGAAGGCTGGCATAACAACCACCACCGCTACCAGGCCACGACGAAGCAAGGCTTCTACTGGTGGGAGTTCGATCCGACCTACTACGGGCTCAAGGTGCTTTCCTGGACGGGCCTGATCTGGGGCCTGAAGGGCGTGCCGGCTTCGGTCTACGAGGAAGCCGAACGCACCAAGGACGAAGCCGCCTCTTCGCGTGCGTGAACGCATCGCGATCGTCGGCTCCGGCGTGAGCGGCCACGGCGGCCTGCGCTACCGGTCCGCCCACCATGACGTGACGGTCTTCGACCGCGACGCCCGGCCCGGCGGCCACGCCCACACGATCGACGTCGCGGAGCCCGGCACGGGCCGCGCGCTGCCGATGGACACGGGCTTCATGGTCTTCAACGAGGTGACCTACCCGCACCTCTGCCGGCTGTTCAAGGAGCTGGGCGTGAAGCCGAAGAAAACGTCGATGTCCTTCGCCGTCCGCCACGATCCGACCGGCCTCGAATGGCGCGGCAGCTCGCTCGACCATCTCTTCGCGCAGCGCCGCAACCTCCTCCGCCCGCGCTTCTGGAAACTCCTCTGGCAGATCAACCGGTTCAACGGGCTGGCGAAGTCCGGGTGGCGCTCCCCCGAGGCCGAGACGACCTCGCTGCGCGACTGGTGCGCGCGCAAGGGCCTCGGCCGGGATTTCCTCGACCTCTACCTGATCCCGATGTCCGCCGCGGTCTGGTCGACGCCGGCGGACAAGATGCTCGGCTTCCCGGCCGCGGCGCTGATGCGCTTCTTCCATAACCACGGCTTCCTCGGCCTGGACACCCAGCACCAGTGGCTGACCCTCGAAGGCGGCTCCCGCACCTACGTGCAGGCGCTGCTCCGGGCGCACCCCGCCGACTTCCGTTTCGGCCAGGGCGTGACGTCCGTCCGCCGCGACGGCGCGCAGGTCGTCGTGGCCACCGACGCCGGCGAGGAACGCTTCGACCGCGTGATCATGGCCTCGCACGCCGACACGACGCTGCGCCTCCTCGCCGACGCCGACGCCGAAGAACGCCGCCTGCTCGGCCCCTTCGCCTACAACCGGAACGACGCCATCGTCCACACCGACCTGGCGCCCCTGCCCCGCACGCCCAGGGCGCGCTCGTCCTGGAACTACCGGACGTGGGCCAAGGACGGCGCGCTCGTGACGTCCACGCACTACTGGATGAACTCGTTGCAGGGCCTGACCGACAGGGGCGACTTCGTGGTGACGATCAACCACGCCGACCAGGTCGACCCGGCGAAGGTGCTCCGCGTCATCCCGACCGAGCATCCGCTCTTCTCGCTCGAGGCCGTCGCCGCCCAGGCCGAGATCCCGGCGCTCAACGCCCGCCCCGGCGCGCGCACGCACTTCGCCGGCGCCTGGCAACGCTACGGTTTCCACGAGGACGGCCTCTGGTCCGCCCACCGCCTGTGCTCGCAGCTCCTCGGCCGCGACGCCTGGGAGGCCTGATCAGAAGGCGATCCGCTGCGCCGGTCGCTCGAAGCCGTCGGCCGCGAACAGGGGCTCGGGCGACATCCTCACGAGGTCGGCGACATACCGGTCCGGCACGCGTTCGAGCCGGGTGCCGTAGAACGTCGCGATGTTCGCGTGGTAGGCGCGGGCGAGGGCGATGCGGTCCTCGGTCTCGACGAGGTTGCGGCTGAGCTCGGCGAAGACCGCCTGGCCCTTGAGTTCGGGATACTGCTCCGCGACGGCGAGGAGCGTCGGCGCGAGCGCCGCGGGCCGGCCGCCGGCCGCCTGCGCGCGGAGGGCCGCGACGAGCGTCTGCACGGAGGCTTCGTGCGCGCGGAAGCCCTGCACGCAGGCCACGAGCGGCGGGATCAGGTCGGCCCGGCGCTTGAGCTGCACGTCGATGAGCGAGGCAGCCTGGCGGACGCGGTTGCGCAGCCCGGTCAGGCGGTTGAAGACCATCCAGACCCAGCCGAGGCCCAGGAACCAGAGGTAGGCGGCCAGACCGCCGAGGAAACCCAGGAAGCCGAGGTCCGGTCGACGCGAGGCCATCAAGGCCGCGCCGAAGCCGCCGAGGCACGCGGCGCCGAAGAAGTTCCAAAGGACGTAGGCGGTGGCCCGGCCGTCGCTGAGCTCCTTCTCCTTGCGGGGGGTGATGATGAACATGTCCGCCTTGTCCTCGTGCTTGATCTGCGCGGCGACGATGTCCGGCCGCTCGCTGGCCCGGCCGCGCACGAACAGCGGCGTGCCGACGGCGAGGCCGTATTCGGTGAAGCTGCGCTCGCCGGTCGAGCCTTCGACCGTCTCGTCCGGCCCCTTGCCGTAATAGAGCGGGTCGTCGCGGTCGACGTGCCGGCTGAAGAGCGTGACCGTCTCGAGGTCCGCCCCCTCGGGGTCCACCCAGACGTGACCGGTCTCGTCCTGCAGGTAGAAGCCGCCGGTCTCGCCGCCCGCGGCGACGGTGTCGCTGCCGGTGACGACCACCGTGCGCGTGCGCAGCCGGCCTTTGTCGTCGGTGTAGGTCTCGGTCCGCGTGCGCCGCCAATGCTCGTCGATGCTCCAACGGTACAGGACGCACGGGCGCTCCGCGAGGTAGCTGATGAAAGGGTCCCGGCGGACGCAGACGCCTTCGAGCTCGACCTCGCCCACGAACACGCCGAGGGCCTTGCACACCGGCGTGTCGTCGAGCAGGCGCCGCTTCCGCCCGGCGTTCAGGGCCAGCAGCATCGACCCGGCGGCGGCGGCGACGGCGAGGAAGCCGATGTTGGTCAGGTCCTGGGCCACGGGAAGGTGTTATGCCCGCGGCCTTCCGTTTAGCAAGGTTTGGAGGACGGGACGCGTGCGCCCGGGCGGGTTGCGTTCACCCTGCAGGCCGATGCCCCGACTGTACGACGCGGAAGTGACGCACGCCCGGCTCTGGCCGAAGCGGCACGGCTTCACGCACGCGGCGTTCGCCTGCTGCGTCGACCGCCGCCAAGGGCGGCCGCTTCTTGCTGGGCCGACGGTGGTCGCCCTACCGCTTCCGCGACGGCGACTTCCTCCCGGCGGCCGAGGGCTTCCGGCCGGAGGGCGCCCCGCAGGCCTTCGACGGGGCGACCCTCGCCGACCGCTTCCGCGCCTTCGCCGCCGCGCACGGCGAACCCCTGCCCGCGCACGCCGCGATCCGGCTGGTGGCCATGCCGCGCGCGTTCGGGAAGTCTTACAATCCGGCGGTCTTCATGATGGCCACCGTCGACGGCGTCCTGACCTGCGGGATCGCCGAGGTCCATAACACCTTCGGCGAACGCAAGGCATGGTTCCTCGGCCGGGGCTGCCTCGGCCATGACTTCGACGGCGACGCATACCTGCGGCTGCGGGCGCCGAAACGTTTCTACGTGTCGCCGTTCTCGGCCCTGGACACGGAGTTCGAGTTCACGCTCCGCCTGCCCGACGGCCAGCTGGCCCTCACGGTCGACCATTACGAAGACGGCCGGAAGACGCTGGTGAGCGCCTGGTCGGGCCGGCAGGTCCCGCTCACCGACGCGCGCCTGCTCTGGCTCACCCTGAAGTCGCCCCTGCTCGTCCTGAAGGTCGTCGCGCTCATCCATCTCCACGCGGCCTGGCTCTGGCTGGTGAAAAAACTTCCTTTCCGCCGCAAGGCCGAAGACATTGCCCACCAGAGCAACCTGCGGCACCCCACCCCCGAACTGACCGGACGCCATGACTGACCCTATCCCCGCCGCCGGCTCGCTCGCCCGCCGCCTCGTCCTGCCCGAGCTCGCGAAGCTCACCCGAGGGCGCCTGGTCCTCCGCCTGCCCGAAGGCGCGGAGCTCACGCTGGGCGACCCGCGGGCGACCGGCGGGGCCCGGATGGAGGTCCGCGACGAGAACGCCTTCCGCCGCATCATGCTGGCGGCCGACATCGGCCTGACCGAAGGCTACATGGAGGGCGAATGGGACTCCCCCGACCTCGTCGCGCTCATCGGGTTCTTCATCGAGAACATCGGCCAGACCCCGGGCATGTCCGGCTCGGCCCGCAAGGCGCTCGGCGTCGGCCTCTTCCGCCTCGCCGACCGCATCGGCCACCTCCTGCGGCCGAACGACAAGCAGATGGTGCGGCGCAACATCGCCGAGCACTACGACGTCTCCAACGACTTCTTCCGCCTCTTCCTGGATCCGTCCATGATGTACTCGTCGGCCCGCTGGGAAGGCGCCGACTCCCTCGAACAGGCGCAGGCGAACAAGAACGAGGCGCTCTGCCGCTTCCTCCAGCTGAAGCCGACCGACCACGTGATCGAGATCGGCACCGGCTGGGGCGGCTGGGCCCTGCACGCGGCGGGAAAACATGGCTGCCGCGTGACGTCGCTGACGATCTCGAAGGCGCAGCACGACCTCGCCGCGGAGCGCATCAAGGCCGCCGGGCTGTCCGACCGCATCACGGTGCGGCTCGAGGATTTCCGCGACCACCAGGGCCTTTACGACAAATGCGTCTCGATCGAGATGATGGAGGCCCTCGGCCATAAGTATCTCCCGGCCTTCTGCGCCTCGATCGGCCGCCTGCTCAAGCCCGACGGGATCGCGGCCTTCCAGTACATCACCTGCCCCGACAGCCGCTACGCCCAGTTCCGCGACGGCGTCGACTTCATCCAGAAGCACATCTTCCCGGGCTCGCTCCTGCTCTCGATCAACCGCGTGGGCGAGCTCATGACCAAGGAGAGCGGCTTCCAGCTCGACCGGCTCGAGGAGTTCGGCCGCGACTACGCCCGCACGCTCGACGCCTGGTGCCGGGCTTTCGAGGCGAACCTGGAACAGGTGCGCGCGCTGGGCTTCGACGAACGGTTCATCCGCAAGTGGCGCCTGTATTTCCGCTACTGCCAGGCCGCCTTCGCGCACCGCAACATCGGGGTCGTCCAGGCCGTCTACGTCCGCCCGAACCGGCAAGGCTAGCCCGCGGCCGGCTACCCGCGCCTTTCCGCCGCCGTGCCGTCCGCCCAGAGCTGCCGGGTGACGCGCAGGAGGACGTAGCCGCTGACGACGGTGACGGCGGTGAGGATCCACGCCAGGGACAGGCGCTGCGGGTCGCCCGCGGCGTAGAGGAAATTGCCGAGGGCGAAGAGCGAACCCCAGATGAGCGCGCACCCGGCGATCCAGCCGACGAACGCCGAGCCGACGCGGTTCTCCCGGGCGATCTCGGCGTCGCTGACGCCGGCTTCGGCGCGGATGTCCGTCCAACCCGGCCCGGCGGGCTTCACCTTCCGGCAGAAGCTGACCAGCGTGGCGCGGTCCGTCGGCGGGCCGACGTAGGCGGTGGCGAGCCAGGCGATGGTCGTGAGACCGACCTGCCAGAGGGTCGTCGTGGCGAAATCCGCCTGCGGCAGGGCCAGCGGCACGCCCACGGCGGTGACGAGCGACATCACCATGGCGACGACCTCGCACCAGGCGGAGACGCGCCACCAGAACCAGCGGGCGACGTACAGCAGGCCGGTGCCGGCGCCGATGGAGAGCAGGATCTGGAAGGCCTGCTGGGCCGAGGTCATGGCGAGGCTGAGCACCGCGGCGACGGCGTAGAGCAGCACGGTCGAGAGGCGGCCGACGTTCACGTAGTGGGCCTCGGAGGCGTCCTTCTTCATGAAGCGGCGGTAGAAGTCGTGCACGAGATACGACGAACCCCAGTTGAGGTGCGTCAGGATGGTCGAGGAGTTCGCCGCGATGAGCCCGCCGATCATCAGGCCGACGAAGCCGACCGGGAGGAACATCAGCATCGCCGGGAAGGCGGAGTCATGGCCGATGAGCGCGGGATCGGCCGCGGGGAAGGCCGCCTTGATGGCCGCGAGGTCCGGGTAGACGATGAGCGAGCACAGCGCGGTGATGATCCACGGCCACGGGCGGAGGACGTAGTGCGCGATGTTGAAGAAAAGCGTGCCGCCGAGGGAATCCTTCTCGGACTTCGAAGCCAGCATGCGCTGGGCGATGTACGAACCGCCGCCGGGCTCGGAGCCGGGATACCAGTTGGCCCACCAGCTGACGGCGATCGGCAGGATGAAGATCATCAGCGCCAGCTCGGGCATGGTGAAGTTAGGGAGGAGGTCCAGGATCGGCTGGCCTTTCCCGTCGGAGACCGACATGGCCGGCACGCCGTCGGCGGTGACGACCTGCTGGGTCGACAGCTTGGCGACGAGCGCCTGCAGGCCCGCCCAGCCGCCCGCGCCCTTGCCGACGAGTCGTTCGCCGACTTCGACGAGCGAGAACCAGGCGGCCGCGAACACGGCGGTCATCTTGATGAAGAACTGCACCATGTCGATGACCAGCACGCCCCAGAGCCCGGAGTGGGCGGCGAAGACGACGTTGAGCACGCCGCAGACGACGATCGTCTGCCACGCGGGCATGCCGAAGAGGATGTTGGCGATCTTGCACGCGGCGAGGGTCACCATGCCCATGATGAAGCAGTTGAAGAACAGGCCGAGGTAGACGGCGCGGAAGCCGCGCACGACGGAGGCGGCGGCGCCGGAGTAGCGGTGCTCGTAGAACTCGAGATCTGTCATGACGCCCGAGCGACGCCAGAGGCGGGCGAAGAAGAACACGGTGGCGACGCCGGTGAGCACGAAGGCCCACCACTGCCAGTTACCGGCGACGCCGTATTTGCGCACCTGCTCGGTCACCCAGTTCGGGGTGTCGGACGAGAACGTGGTCGCGACCATCGAGAGGCCGGCGAGCCACCAAGGTACCGATCGTCCGGAGGCGAAGAACTCCGCGGTGCTGCCGCTCGAACGCTTGGCGAGGAAGAGCGCGGGGACGAAACAGATCAGGATCGAAGCCGCGACGATGACCCAATCAATCCAGGTGATATGCATGGCAAGGCGCGGGGGTTGACCTGTTCTCTTTCCCCGACGCCCTCGTGGCAACCGCGTTCCCCTCGGTGATATGACCAGTTCGGAGCATTAGCGTATTGTCCTTTATCCTAGGTAGGGCTGACCGGCCCGGTCAGCCGCGGTTGAGCGGGCCGCTCAACCCTGCCCGATGCCGCTACCTAAAACCAAAAGGGCGCCGCATGGCGCCCCTCTCAAATCGCCTGGCCCAGGCTCTAGCCCTAGCCCCGGCTCTCCGCCAAGCTTACTTGGCGGCCGGGATCTCGTTCAGCGTATACCAGGCCTCGCTGTGCCAGAGCGCATCGCCGGACTTCGACTTGATGTCGCCGAGCACGAGGTGATGGATGTGGCCGCGCACGAGGCCGTCGACGGCGAGGCGTACCTTGAGGCCGTCGGCGGACACGGCGGCGGACCGGACGGTCGGCGTGGCCTGGTCGACCTCGGGGCTGCCGTAGCTCGACTGGTAGATGTAGGTGAAGGCATCCAGCGCGTAGTTCTTCACGTCCGCGGCCGCGGCGGCGTCGACGGGTTGGGTGAAGGTGACCTCGAAACCATCGGCGCGGGCGGAGAGGTCATGCATCTCGAACGGCACCTTGCCCTTGAAGCGCACGCGCTCGAAGGTGAAGGTCTTCGAACCTCGCGAACCCCAGCCGCGGTTGGAGCCGCCGATGAAGAGCGTGCCGTCCTCCTGGTCCATGCGGACCGGGATCAGGCCGGCCTCGAAGCCGCCGAGGAAGTGGAACACGGCGCCCTGGTAGAGGCCGTTCACCTGCTCGAGGTTCACGCGCTGGACCTGCGAGGCGGTCTGCTCGCCGACGAGCATCTGGCCTTCCCACGGACCGAACTTGCCCTTGGCCATGTCGCAGGCGATGCCGGAAGGCGAATTGCCGACGCGCCCGTGGGGAAGGATCACCGCAGGCGGGACGAACTCGGGGAACTTCTGCCGCTCGGCGAGGATGCGCGAACCGCTGGTGGGCTCGGGCGGCGCGGGGAAATTCGCGAGGGCGGCCGACTTGTTGCCGGTCGGGTTGCCCTGGAACGATCCGGGGCGCAGCCACTTGAGCGAAGAGGAGCCGTTCCAGACGCCTTGGTTGTCGGTGTAGAAGTAGTCGCCCTTGTCGTTGTGACCGATGCCGCCCGGCGAACGGATGCCCGAGGCTACCGGGACGAACTTGCCGTCCGGGGTGATCTTGGCGGCCCAGCCGCGCCACGGAGAGTGGGCGTGGAACGAACCGGTCAGGCAGAGCACCATCCAGACGTCTCCGTTCTTGTCCGGATCCGAACCGAAGGCGTATTCATGGTAGTCGCCGCTGATGCCCCACTGGGAGCAGATCGTGTCGAAGCTGTCCGCGCGGCCGTCGCCGTCCTTGTCCGTCAGGCGGGTGTGCTCCGGCCGCTGGGTGGCGTAGAGCGAGCCGTCCTTCCAGAACATGCCGAGCGGCTCGTGCAGGTGGGAGGCGAACTTGGTCCACTTGACCTTCGAGACGTCGGCCTCGTAGGCGCCTTCGGCGACCCAGACGTCGCCGCGACGCGTGCCGATGGCGACCTTCTTGCCCGGGAGAAGGGCGATCGAGGAGACTTCGCAGACTTCCCCCGCGGGCGTGGGGATCTCGACGCGTTCGTAGAATTCGGCCTGACGGGCTTCGGCGGCCTTGACGGCGTCGACGGTGGCCAGCTTGCCGGACTGCGGGTTCTTGGGCGCGGCGACGGCGAGGCCGGCGGCGGCGAGGAGCAGGAAGAAGTGTTTCATTGGAGAGGTGTCCGTCGAGAGGATCAGCGGTAGGAGTAACCGAGCACGGCGGTCTCGCCGGGCTTGAGGGTGAGCGTGAGGGTCTTCGTCGCGGCGTCGGCCTTGAGGGCCGGACCGGACACGACGCGGACGACCAGGCCGCCCGCGAGCTCGGCGGAGGCTTCGGACGTGGCGATGACAGAGCCTCCTTCAGTCCGAAGCTCGTGGGCGACGAGCGACTTGACCTCGAGGTCGCGTGCCAGCACGACGACGAGCGGCTTGTCGCCGCCGGCCTTGAGCGTGCGGGTCAGCGCCGGCTTGGCGCCGTCGGTCGCCGGAACCCAGGCGTCGGAGAGCGCCACGCCTTCGCCGGCGGAGCGGAAGGTCGGGTTGCCGGCCTTGTCGAGGTCGTAGCCCTTGAACTCCGCGGCGCGCTTCACGGAAGTGAAATTCCATTCCTTGCCTTCGCCCGTGCGGTCGTAGCGGACGACGGAGCCCTCACCCGGGGCGAGGGCGACGCCGGGGCCGTCGGAGAGCTTGATCACGTTCGTGCCCGCGGGCGGTTCGTTGCCGGCGCCACGGTCGGTCCAGTGGTGGCCGCCGTCCATGAACTTGCCGGTCCAGATGAGCTCGGCGGCGAGGTTGTCCGCGCTGTAGGCGAGGTTCATCCCGTTGGGGAAACCGATGCCGATGCCGCGCGGCGTGGTCTTGTCGATGAAGTTGCGGTAGGTCGCGGCCACGCCGTCCTTGGCTTCGATCGGGATGAGGACGGGTTCCTTGGGGGCCTTGCCGCCCTTGGTCTTGCTGAGCCACTGGACGGCCTTGTCCTTGGGCCCCTTGTAGCCGAGCACGACGACTTCGTGGCCGGCGTATTCGACGTATTCCACCCGGATCGGGGTGAGGCCCTTCTTGAGGATCACGGGGACTTCCTTCTGACGCTTGCCGACGGGGCCGATGCCCTTGACTTCGGCGATGCGCTCGCCGCCGACGTAGAGGGCGCCGAAGTCGTCGCAATCGAAGACGAAGTTGTACTTGCCCTCGGCCGGGGCGTCGAACTGCGCGGTCCAGACCATCGCGAAGCCATCCTTCTGGCCGGACTGCGCAGGGTCGATCACGCCGGCGTTGAAATCCTCCATCAGCGCGGGCTTGAGCGTGGAGAAATCCGGGAGGGTCTTCCACTCGCCCTTATACATCATGCCGACGAGGTTCTTGAGCGCGGTCTTCGCCGGCGGGAACGGATGGGATTTGAGGAGCTCCTCGGCGGTCCACGGCGTGGCGCGCTTGGCCGTCGAGGCGCGCACGGCCTTGACTTCGTCCGGCGTCACGGCGCCGGCGCCGCCCGCGAAGGTCTTGCGGACGTAGGTGAGCACGGCGGCGATCTTCTCGTCGCTCAGCACGGCGCCCTGGGGCGGCATGTCGATGGCGTAGGTCTTGCCGGCGACTTCGACCGGACCGCTCAGGCCGTTGAGGACGATCTTGATGGAGCGCGCCGGGGCGCCCTTGGGCCATTCGCTGCCGACGAGCGGGGGCAGGCCGTTGAGGCCTTTGCCATCGGGGCCGTGGCAGGCGCCGCAGAGGGTCGAATAGATCTGGGCGCCGTCTTCGGCGGCCGTCACGAAGACGGCGGAAGCCAGCAGGGCGAGGAGCGACGAGGTGCGCATAAGGGGCAGGCCTTCATCAAGTCCCCTATTTCCGACGGCGCAAGTCGGATAGGCTCGGGAAAAGACAATCGAACGGGAGGGCTGAGCGGAGGACTGCGTCGAGGACTGAATGGAGGGCTGAATGGATAATACAGGCCGATGCATTCATTTTGGGGCGGCAGGATCAGCCTTGGGTAGGGATGCGATGACATCGCTTCCGCCTGACATGGGTAGGGTTGAGCGGCCCGCTCAACCGCGGCTGACCTAGGAGTGTCCGTTCCAGGTGACGGGTGACGGCCACAGGCGTCGGCGGCTCAGGTAGCGGCTGCTCAGCCATCAGCCGCGGGACCCTGGCGCCGGCTGCCGATGGCTGCAAGGCCGACTCCCGAATGGCCGATGCCCCGACGGCCGTCACCCGACACCCGAATATATCCCCCCAGCATCCCCTCCGGTTTCCGATCTCCCCTTGAGTTCATGAATCCCCAATCGCTTCCGCCTGCCTCGGGTAGGGTTGAGCGGCCCGCTCAACCGCGGCTGACCGAGCCGGTCGGCCCTGCCTTGAGGCCGCCCATCAGGCGGCCCTTCTATTTCCCAACCGCCAACCGCTATCACCTACCCTCTCAGCGAGCCCGGTACAGGCCCTGCGGGTCGTAGAGCCACCAGGCGTCGAAGGGATTGGCGAGCGCCGGGAGTTCGAAATAGGGACGGCCCTTGTCGTCGACCCTGGACGTGACGCCGGAGATCTCCGTGCGCGTCGGCGGCGGCGGGAGCGGCGAAGGCATCGCGGTAGGCGCGACAGGGACGGGCAGCAGATCGAGCACGGCGGTCTCTTCGATGCGCTCGACGACGTTGTCCACCCACTTGAGCTCCTTGGCCTTGTCGCCGAACGCCTGCCAGTCGCCGGTGGAATCGTTGGCGTACATCTGCTTCACGAACTCCTCGAGCGAGAGGCCCATCTTCTTGGCGACGGGCGTGGCGAGTCGGTCGAACCACTGGTTGGTGAAGTCGATCTGCTCCTTGAGGACGGTCATGTTGCCGCGGACGACGTTCGAGGCCTGGTGGTGGAGGAGGATGGTGTTCGGGTAGCAGTAGGAGCGCTCGGCGAGCGTGCAGATGACGGCGGTCATCGAGGCGGCGAAGCCCTTCACGACGACGTGCACCGGCGCCTTGGAGGCGGCCATGGCCTTCTGGATCTGGTAGCCGGCGGCGACGGAACCGCCCGGGGAGTTGTCCACGACGATGAAGATCGGGAACTCGGACGACTGGTTGTTATGGAAGGCGATGCGCGTGCAGACGTAGTCGGCGAGCTGCTCGGTCACGGCGCCGTTGAAGGCGATGCGGCGGTCGCTGAGATAGAGCACGCCGTCGACGAGCGGATCCTTGAGGTACTTCGGCCTGGCCTTGCTGGCGATCTTGCGGGCCTCGTCCTCCTTCTGGAAGCGCTGGATCTCGTTGGAGAGGCGCGCGACGGTGTTGGCGGCCTCGAGCTGGAGCTGCTTGGCCTCGGCCTCGAGCTCGCGGATCTTGTTCGAGCGTTCGCTCCGCCTCGCCAAGGCTTCCGCCGAAGCCGCCGCCCTCGAGGACGAGCGCGCCAGGCTCGAGCGCCAGGCCGCGCTCGAATCCGCCCGTTCCTCCGCCCGTCTGGCCGAACGCTCGAACAAGATCCGCGAGCTCGAGGCCGAGGCCAAGCAGCTCCAGCTCGAGGCCGCCAACACCGTCGCGCGCCTCTCCAACGAGATCCAGCG